>JANJTH010000355.1 GCA_024711205.1 Planctomycetota bacterium
TCGGCGCCGCGGTCGCGCGCGCGCGCGAGGGCGAGCGTCGCCGGGCGCGCGCCGGCGTGGGCCGAGCGGACGGCCGCGACGCAGGCGCGCGCGAGGGACGCCTCGACCTCGGGCCGGAAGTTGTCGGTGCCGATCAGCGCCGCGAGCGGCGCGCGCAGGAAGGCCCCCACGCCCGAGTGCGTGTGCGTGGCCGCGAGGAGCACGGTCTCCGTGCGGTAGCCCAGGTCGGCCAGGTCGGCCACGACGCGCTCGTGGAGCTCGCGCGAGGTCCCGATCGCGTCGAGCCGCACGAGGGCCACGGGCGGGCCGTCGTCCGGCGCGAGCACGACCGCCCGCGCGGTCAGCTCGTCGTGGACGCCGGTCGCGGGCGCGAGGAGGTCGGCCTGCCCGTCGGGGTCGTCCTCGTGCCAGGCCTGGTGGAGCGCGAGCGCGAGCCGGCCCGGCCAGCCGATCCCCAGGTAGAAGGGCCACTCGGCCCGGCGCTGCCCGCCGCCGTAGCCGCCGAGCGGGTAGCCGGACGCGGGCGTGAACGCGACCGTGGCCGTCCCGGCCCGGAACCCTCGCGGGGGGCCACTCTCGGTCAGGCCTTCCGGGGTGGGGGACCCTGGCCCCCGGCAGCCGGCCAGGGCGGCCAGGGCGGCCAGGAGGGGCAGCGTCCACGCGGCCAGGTGTCCGCGAGGCTTCCGGCTGCTCGGGTTGCGCGCGAGGGGGGCCACGGCCCTCAGCCTACCGGCCGGACGCCGGGCCATCGCGGAGGGGCCCTGCCGAAACGGCAAGCGGGCCATCGGCCGTGCCCGAACGGCAGCCGGCGGCCCCCGCAGGGCAGCATAAGTCCATGCATGGCAAGCTCCGCGCGGGCCAGCCCGGCCTCGGCACCCCGGTTGCTCTCTCGCGCGCGTCCCTGCCAGGCAGGCAGGTCGACCCGGCGCGCCGATCGCTCGGCCCGGGGCAGCGATCCAGGGAACCCCCCACACAGGACCCAGGGGTCCACGAGGGTAAGGACATGACGCAGATCCGTCCGCTCAACGACAAGCTCGTGATCAAGCGGCTCGAGGCCGAGGAGAAGACGAAGGGCGGGATCGTGCTCCCGGACACGGCGAAGGAGAAGCCGCGCGAGGGGCGCGTGATCGCCGTCGGCGAGGGCAAGCTGCTCGACAACGGCAAGCGCGCCGCGGTGCAGGTCAAGGCGAACGACCGCGTGATCTTCAGCTCCTACGCGGGCACGGAGATCAAGCTCAACGGCGAGGACCTGCTGATCCTCGACGAGTCGGACGTCCTCGCGGTGGTGGAGTAGTCCATGGCCGCCAAGCGCATCGCCTTCGATCAGGAGGCTCGCGCCGCGCTCCGCCGCGGCGTGAACAAGCTGGCCCGCGCGGTCAAGGTCACGCTCGGGCCCCGCGGCCGGAACGTCGTGATCGCCAAGAGCTTCGGGGCGCCGCTCGTCACGAAGGACGGGGTCACGGTCGCCAAGGAGGTCGAGGTCGAGGACCCCTGGGAGAACATGGGCGTCCAGATGGTCAAGGAGGTCGCCTCGAAGGCGTCCGACGTGGCCGGTGACGGGACGACGACCGCGACGGTCCTCGGCGAGGCGATCTTCGAGGAGGGCCTCAAGAACGTCGCCGCCGGCGCCGACGCCATGGCGCTGCACCGCGGCGTCCACGCGGCGGTCAAGGCCGTCTCGGAGGAGCTCGGCAAGGTCGCCAAGAAGATCGGCGAGAAGCACGAGATCGCCCAGGTCGCGACGATCGCCGCGAACGGCGACACCGAGATCGGCGACCGGATCGCCGAGGCCATGGAGCGCGTCGGCGACGGCGTGATCACGGTCGAGGCCGGCAAGACGATCAAGACCGAGATCGACTGGGTCGAGGGTATGCAGTTCGACAAGGGCTACCTCTCGCCGCACTTCGCCGCCGGCGACGACGAGATGAAGTGCACGCTCGAGAACCCCTTCGTGCTGATCCACGAGGACAAGATCTCGACCGTCCGCGACCTCGTGCCGCTCCTCGAGCAGGTGATCCGCGCGCAGCGCCCGCTGCTCGTGATCGCCGAGGACGTCGAGGGCGAGGCGCTCGCGACGCTCGTCGTGAACCGCCTGCGCGGCGTGATCAAGTGCTGCGCCGTGAAGGCCCCGGGCTTCGGCGACCGCCGCAAGGCCATGCTGGGTGACCTCGAGGTCCTGACCGGCGCGCGCGCCGTGTTCAAGGACCTGGGCGTCAAGCTCGAGACGCTCGGCGTCTCGGACCTCGGGCAGTGCGAGAAGGTCGTCGTCACGAAGGACGACACCGTGATCGTGGGCGGCAAGGGCGACGCGCAGGCGATCCAGGCCCGGATCAAGCAGATCCGCGCCGAGATCGACGGCACGACCTCCGACTACGACCGCGAGAAGCTCCAGGAGCGGCTCGCGAAGCTCTCGGGCGGCGTCGCGCAGATCAACGTCGGCGCGGCGACCGAGGTCGAGATGAAGGAGAAGAAGGCCCGCGTCGAGGACGCGCTCCACGCGACCCGCGCGGCCGTCGAGGAGGGCGTGCTGCCCGGCGGGGGCCTCGCGCTCCTCATGGCGGCCCGGATCCTCGAGAGCGGGCTCGGCAAGAGCGGCGACGAGAAGATCGGCGTCGACATCGTGCGCCGGGCCCTCGAGGCGCCGGCCCGTCAGATCGCCGAGAACGCCGGCATGGACGGGCAGGTCGTGATCGAGCGGATCCGCGCCGAGGGCTTCAAGAAGGGCTTCGACGCGGCGAAGCGCGAGTACGTCGACATGTACGCGGCGGGGATCGTCGACCCGGCCAAGGTCACGCGCTCGGCGCTGCAGAACGCGGCCTCGATCGCGAGCCTCCTCCTGACGACCGACGCGCTCGTGTCGGAGATCAAGGAGAAGAAGAAGGCCGGGGCCGGCGCGCACGGCGGCGGCATGGGCGGCATGGGCGGCATGGGCGGCATGGGCGGCATGGGCGGCATGGGCGGCATGGACTTCTAGTCCGCGCCGCGCGCGGGGCCGCCTGGCCCCGCGCGCGCCTTCGCCGGCCGAGCGGCCGAGACGACGCGACGCGTCCCCGGGCACGGGGGCGCGTCGCGTCGTTTTTCCCGTGGCCGTCCGGGGGAGGGCGTCCGGGCGGGGGCGGGTCGACCTCCAGGCCCCGGCGCGAGCCCGGGGCCGGCCACGGCGCCCGACCTCCCGGCTACGGGGGCTCGGACGGGTCGGGAGGGCCTTGCCTGCGCCTGGCGCCCTCGAGCGAGGAGCGACCCTGGGCCGACATCGCCCGCGGGAGGACGAGGAGCGGGACGAGCGCCGCGCCCAGGATCGCCGTGAGGAGGGTGGGGAGGCACGTCGTCGCGGCGGCCAGGTAGAGGAGCAGGTCGAGGCGCGGCCGCCACGGGGTCACGGACGGGTCGGGCACAGCCGTTGAAGTCTCGGCGGCGGCGCCGCGCCCCTGGGCGGCGATCGCCGCGGCGCACGCGCCCGCGAGGGCGCCGGCGAGCGCCCACAGGGGGGCCGCGAAGAAGGCGGCGCCGGTCGCGGAGTAGGACCGGCGGAGCAGGAGCGCCCACCCGACCTCCGCGATCGTGCCGAGGAGCGTGAGGCCGAGCCCGGAGATCAACCCGACGCCGGTGCCCGCGAAGGCGCCCAGGAAGAGGTCCTCCGGCTTCGGGCGCGTGATCGCCTTCGAGCCCGCGTCGGCGCCGGCGGAGGTGGGCCTCCCGCCGGCCGGACGGTCGGACGTCGCGGCGTCGGTCGCGGCGTTGGCGACGTGGGCGGCCGCGACCTCCTCGAGCGCGGCCCTGGCCCGCCCCGCGATCGCGTCCTCCTCTTCGCGGCGCGCGCGCGCGGCCTCGCGCCGGGCCCTGCGCGCGGCCTCCTCCTCCGCGCGCGCCGCCGCGGCGAAGGCCTCCGTGTCGAGCCCGACGCAGCCCGGGGTGGGGCACCGGGTCAGCTCGACCCGGCACGCGTCGTGGAAGGTCACGCCGCAGGCCGGGCAGAGGCCGAGCGCCTCGGACCCCGCGACCTGCTCGCGGCAGAAGCCGCAGGTCGGGTCCTCGCCGGTCTTGCGGGCCGAGACGCCGATCTTCACGGGGCTGGAGCGGAGGGGCCCGCCGGGGTCGAAGGCCCGCGGCGGGCCCGGCTCACGGGGCCGTGATCGAGAGCGCGATCCCCTGCCCGCCGCCGATGCAGGCCGAGGCGACGCCGAGCGAGGTCTTGCTCCGCCGCAGCTCGAGCGCGAGCGTGAGGATCAGGCGCGCGCCGGTCGCGCCGAGCGGGTGGCCGATCGCGATCGCGCCGCCGTTCACGTTGGCCTTCTCGCGGTCGAGCCCGAGCTCCTTCTCGACGGCCAGGTACTGGGCCGCGAACGCCTCGTTGATCTCGAACCGGTCGACCTGCTCGAGCGTGCGCCCGGTCCGCTTGAGGAGCTCGCGGATCGCCGGCGCCGGGCCGATCCCCATGACGCCCGGGTCCACGCCCACGGTCGCCACGCCCTCGATCCGGGCGAGCACGGGCAGGCCCTCGGCGGCCGCGACCTCGGCCGCGGCGACGACGAGCGAGGCCGCGCCGTCGACGATCCCGCTCGCGTTGCCCGCGGTCACCATGCCCTCGGGGCCGAACGCGGCCGGGAGCTTGCCCAGCTTCTCGCGGGTGCTGTCGGGCTTCACGTGGTCGTCGCGGGTCACCCGCACGCTCTCGCGCCCGCGCTTGATGTCGACCGGCACGACCTCCTCGAGGAACGTCCCGGCCTCGGTCGCGGCGAGCCCGCGCTCCATGCTGCGCCAGGCGAAGTCGTCCTGCGCCGCGCGGTCGATCCCGTACTTCTTCGCGAGCGCCTCGGCCGTCTGGGCCATGAACAGCCCGCAGTAGGGGTCCTTGAGCGCCTCGAACAGGAGGTCCTCGAACACGACCGGTCGGCCGAACTTGAACCCGGTGCGGCCGCCGCGCACGACGTGCGGGGCCTGGCTCATGTTCTCCATGCCGCCCGCGAGCACGACGTCCGCCTCGCCGAGCCGGATCATGCGGAGCGCCTGCGCCACGGCCTCGATCCCCGAGCCGCACAGGCGGTTCACGGTCAGCGCCGGGGTCTCGATCGGGACGCCGGCCTTGAGCCCGACGTGGCGCGCGCCGTAGAGCGCGTCGGCCGACGTCTGGAGGGCGTTGCCGTAGACCACGTGGTCCACGCGGCGCGCCGGGACCTTGGCCCGCTCGAGCGCGGCCTTGGCGCTGAGGGCGCCCAGCTCGATCGCCGAGAGGTCCGCGAACAGCCCGAAGCCCGGCGTCCCGCTGTACTCGGCCATGGGCGTCCGGGCCCCGCCGCAGATCACGACCTCGCGCATGACGTCCTCCTGCCGCCCCTCGCGGGGCGCGCTCAGTTGCCCTGGAAGCTGGCCGGCCGCTTCTCGAGGAAGGCGGCCACGCCCTCGGCCGCGTCGGCGCTCGCGCAGAGGACGCCGAACAGGTCGGCCTCGACCGCGAGCGCGTCCGGCAGCGGCCGGTCGGCGCCGCGCGCGACCGCCTCGAGCGCGAGCGCGACCGCGCGCGGCCCGCGCTGGGCGATCGCGAGCAGGGTCTCCCGCGCGCCCGCGAGCATGGCCGCCTTGTCCTCGAACACGCGGTTCACGAGCCCGAGTCGGAGCGCCTCGGCGGCGTCCACGGGCTCGCCCGAGAGGATCAGCTCGATCGCCGGGCCGCGGCCGATCAGCCGCGGCAGGCGCTGCGTCCCGCCGTAGCCCGGGAGCAGCCCGAGCTTCACCTCGGGGAGCCCGAGCCTGGCCTTCGTCGTCGCGTAGCGGAAGTGGCAGGCGAGCGCGAGCTCGAGCCCGCCGCCGAGCGCGAACCCGTGCACGCAGGCGACGATCGGCTTCGGGCAGCCCTCGAGCGCGGCGAGCGCGGCCTGCCCGCGGCGCGCCGTCGCGCGCCCCTGCTCGGGCGCCCGCACGGCCTGGAGCTCGCGCAGGTCGGCGCCCGCGACGAACGCCTTCTCGCCCGCGCCGGTGAGGATTGCCCCGCGGAGCGCCGGGTCCGCCGCGAGCCGCGCGGCCGCCGCCGCGAGCTCCTCGAGCGTCGCCGCGTCGAGCGCGTTGAGCGCCTTCTCGCGCGCGACCGTGATCGTCGCGACCGGGCCGTCGACCTCGAACAGGACGCGCGGCTCACCACCCTGGGCGGACATCAGGCGACCTCCTCGAGCGTCACGCGGTCCATGGCGACGGGGTCGACCGGCCGGTCCTTCTCGCCCTTGGCCGCGGTCGCGATCCGGTCGACGACCTCGAGTCCGGACACGACCTGCCCGAACGCGGTGTAGCTCCCGTCGAGGTGCGGCGTCGGCTTCCCGTGGCAGATGAAGAACTGCGACCCGGCGCTGTCCGGGTCGCGCGAGCGGGCCATCGACACGATCCCCGGCACGTGCTTCGTGTCGTTGAACTCGGCCGGGATCGTCTTGCCGTCCGGGTGCTTGCCCGTGCCGGTCCCGAGCGCGCAGCCGCCCTGGATCATGAAGCCCGGGATCACCCGGTGGAAGATCTTCCCGTCGTAGAAGCCGCGCTTCACGAGGTCCTGGAAGTTGGCGACGTGCTTCGGCGCCTTGTCGGGGAAGAACCGGAGCACGACCTCGCCGTGGCGGGTCGCGATCCGCGCGCGGGTCTCGGGCACGGGGGTCTCCTCTCGGGCCTCGGGGCCTACTGGCCGCCGCCGCCGGGGGCCGGGGCCTGGGCGGCGACGGGCTTGCGGGGGACGAGCCGCACGGTGTGAACCTTCACCGGCTCGAGCGGCGTGCTCCGCTCGTCCATGCCCTCGGTCGAGCGGCACGGCACGTCGGCGATCGAGTAGGCCACGTCGAGCCCGCGCGTCACCTCGCCGAAGCACGTGTAGTTGCCGTCGAGGCTCGAGGGCGCGCCCACGCAGATGAAGAACTGCGAGCCGGCCGAGTCCTCGTGCTGGCTGCGCGCCATGGAGAGCCGCCCGGGCACGTGCTTGAGCGTCTCCGGGAAGGGCCGCGTCGCGAACTCGGCCGGGATCCCGTAGCCCGGGCCGCCCGTGCCGTTCCCGGCCGGGTCGCCGCCCTGGATCATGAAGCCCGGGATCACGCGGTGGAACCTCGTCCCGTCATAGAACCCGGGGCCGCGGCGTCCGTCGACCTCGCCGCCCGCGAGCACGAGCCGCGCGAAGTGGAGGCACGTGCCGAGCGCCTCCTTCGGGAACAGGCGGAGCCGGAGCGGCCCGTGCGAGGTCGTCATGACGACCTCGACCTCGGTCCCGCCGTTGCCGGCCGGCGTCACCTCGAGCACGACCGGGGCGGCCGCGAGCGCGGCGCCCTCGGCGTTGCGCCGGTAGCGGGCCGTGATCGTGAACTTGCCGGCGGCGAGCGCCGGGAACGGCACCTCGAGCTCGAGCTGCGCGCCCGGCTCGAGCTGCTTGCGCGGCCAGTCGGCGCGCGGGTTCTCGGGGCCGGGGTGGAGCTTCGACCACTCGAAGACGCGCCCGTCGTCCTGCTTCACGTCGAAGCTCACGACGGCCCGGTCCTCGGCGAGCTCGAGCGCCTCGGCCGCCGCGGCGCCGGCGTTGCGGAGCCGGACGACGACGCGCGCGAGCTCGCCCACGGCCACCTTCGGCGCCGCGAGGGTCGCGGTGAGCTCGAGGCCGGCGGCGGCCGGGGCCGCGGGGGCCTCGGGCGCGGGGCCGTCCTGGGCCGTGGCCGCCGGCGCGAGGGCGAGGGCGAGCGCGAACAGGCCGGGCAGCGGCGCGAGCGTGGACTTCACTTGGCCCCCCGGTAGTCGTAGAAGCCGCGGCCGCACTTCTTGCCCATGAACCCGCTCTCGACCATGCGCCGGAGGAGCGGGGGCGGCGCGTACTTCGGGTCGCCGAACTCGCCGTGGAGGACCTCGGCGATCGCGAGCGTCGTGTCGAGCCCCACGAAGTCGAGCAGCTCGATCGGGCCCATGGGCATGTTGCACCCGAGCTTCATGCCCTGGTCGATGTCCTCCTTCGTCGCGACGCCCGCCTCGAGCAGGCGCACGCCCTCGCACAGGTAGGGCACGAGCAGCACGTTGATCACGAAGCCCGGCGTGTCCTTGGCGAGGATCGTCGTCTTGCCCAGGCCCTCGACGAACGCCCGCCCCTCGGCGACGGTCGCGTCGGTCGACTCGATCCCGCGCACGAGCTCGACGAGCTTCATGACGGGGACCGGGTTCATGAAGTGGAGCCCCATGAACCGCTCCGGGTCGCCCGTGTAGGGGGCGAGCGACGAGAGCGGGATCGACGAGGTGTTCGTGGCCCGGAGCGAGCCCTTGCGCGCGACCTGCGCGATCGCCCGCCAGAGCTCGGCCTTGGCCGCGCGGTCCTCGGTGATCGCCTCGATCACGATGTCGCAGTCGCCGAGCGCGCCCAGGTCCGTCGTGGGCGTGAGCCGCGCGCGCGCCGCGTCGCGCTCGCCCTGCGTGAGCTTGCCGCGCTGGATCGCCCGCTCCATGGAGTCGTCGATCCGCTTCACGCCGCGGTCGAGGAAGTCCTGGGTGACCTCGCGGACCACCGTCGGATGGCCGCTGCGGATGCACACCTCGACGATCCCGGCCCCCATGAGCCCGCAGCCGACGACGCCGACCTTCTGCTTCACCGCGACCCTCCTGTCCTCGGGCGAGCCCCGCGGGGCCCCGCGGGGGGCCTGGCCGCCGGGGCGGCGGCCCGCCCTCGGGCGCGCGAGGGCGGGTAGTCAACCACACCAGGGCCGGGACGGCCAGCGGGAGGGGCCGGCCCGGGCCGCGTCGGTCGCGATTGCGGTCGGGGTGATCTCCGCTACCGTCGTGGCATGAGCCGACCCCTGGTCACGGCCGCCGACGTCGCGCGCGGCGGCGCGGCGTGGGCCCCCCCCGAGGGCGCGCTGCTCACGCC
>JANJTH010000361.1 GCA_024711205.1 Planctomycetota bacterium
GGCGCCCGCGGGCGGCGCGCCGGCCGCGGGCGCGCGGGCCGGCCGCGGCGGCGCCCGCGCCGGGAGCGGGCGCAGCCCGAGGAACAGGACGAGCCCCACGACGCCCGCGGGCAGGAGGACGAACGCCTCCGGGCCGAGGGCGCCCCAGGTCGGGGCGGGGAGGACCCGGGCGGCGGTCGTCCCGGCCGGCCCGCGGGCCCGCCCGCGGCCCGAGGCACCCAGGCGCGCGACGTCGGCCATGAGCCCCCAGCCGGCGGCGCCGAAGAAGACCGCGAGCGTCCACTCGACGTGGGACGCCCCCCGACGACGGTGCCTCGTGCGCATGGCCGGCCCCTCCGAGCGCCGATACACGCGGCGCACGGCGCGGGTTCAGGCCGGGCTCCGGGACGACGCGCCCCCGGGCCGACGCGGGGTCGGTCCGGGGTCGCAGGGTCGGCCTGGCCGGCGCGGCGCGCTCGACGTCCGGGGCCGGTCGCGCCGACCGGCCCCGGGCGCCGGTCGTCTGCTCTCCGCTCCGCGCTCGGCAAGGGCGTGGCCGACCTCCCTCCGGTCGGTCGGTCGGTCACGCCCTGCCCTCCCGCGTCGCTCAGAGCACCGTGAACGTGCCCGCCTGGAGCGTCGCGCCCCCGGTCGTGACCGTGACCGCCCCGGTCGTCGCGCCCTGCGGGACCGTCACGGAGAGGATCACCTGCCCGTTCGGGCCCTGCTGGCTGGCGACGATCGGCGCCGGGACGGCGTTGAACGACACGTTCACGGTGGCCCCGAAGTTGGCGCCCGTGATCAGCACGGTGTCGCCCACGCGCCCCTGCCCGGGCGTGACCTGACCGACCGACGGCGCGGGCGCGCTCGACCCGCCGCCGAGGAGCCCGGCCAGCAGGCCCGACAGCCCGCCCGACGACGTGCCCGACGAACCCGACGACGAGCCGCCGAGGAGCGACGAGAGGAGCCCGGAGAGGCCGCCCGACGACGAGCCCGAAGACCCCGACCCGCCGAGGCTCCCGAGGAGCGACGACAGGATCCCGCTCAGGCCCGAGGTCGACCCGGAGGACGTGCCGCCCGAGCCGCCGAGGCTGCCCAGCAGCGACGACAGGATCCCGCTCAGCCCGCCCGACGCGCCCGAGCCCGCGCCCGAGCCGAGCAGGTTCGTGATCAGGTTCTGCACGAACGCCTGCATGAAGGCCGAGAACCCGCCGCCCGAGCTCGAGGTGAGGGCCTGGATCGCCGACTGCACGACGGCGTTCAGGAGCGTGCCCGACGTCGAGCCGCCGCCGCTCCCCGCGCCGCCCCCGAGGAGGCCGCTCAGGATCCCGGCCAGCCCGCCGGAGGAGCCGGACGAGCCCGTCGTGCCCGACGCGCCCGCGGTCGAGGCGCCGCCCGTGGGCGCCGGCGCGGGGGCCGGGGTCGCGGTCGTCGTGGCGGGCGCGGGCGGGGCCGAGAGCCCGCCGGGCCCCGGGGCGGGCATGCTCGGCCCGACCGGGCCGGCGAGCGAGGCCGGCGCCGCGGCCGTCGTCACGGGGCTCGTCGAGGCGGCCAGGTCGAGCGTCTCGATCGTGTCGAGCACGTCGCCCCGGGCGTCGTAGCCGCCCACGACGACGAGCTTCTGGCCGGGGAGCGCCGTCGCCGTGTGGGCCCAGCGCGCCGCCGCGAGGGGGCTCGCCGCCGTGACGGTGGCCTGGCCGAGGGCCGCGCCCGCGAGGCGCTCGACGTCGGCGCGCGGGCCCGCCGCGTCGCGGCCGCCGGTCACCACGACCTCGCCCTGGACCACGGTCGCGACCGCGTCGCGCCGCGCGACCCCGAGCCGCACGCCCGGGGCCCACAGGCCGGTCGCCGCGTCGAAGACCTCGCTCGCGTCGTCGACGCCCGAGGCCGCCGCGCCGCCGGCGGCGAGCGCCTCGCGGCCGCGGGAGGCGAGCGCGACGCCGGCCCGGGCGACGGGCTGGGGCGCGGGCGAGAAGGTGCGCGTCCGCGGGTCGAACAGCGCGGCCGGCGCGGGCCCGGCCGCGCCCTCGCCGCCCGCGATCAGGAAGGCGCCGGTGTCGAGCGCCGCGACCCGCGCGTCGGCCTGCGGGGTCGCGAGGCCCAGCGCGAGCGGCGTCGACGTGCCCGCGGCCAGGTCGACGACCTCGGCGCTCGCGAGGCGCTGCGTCCCGGCGGTCGTGACGGCCGCGACGCCCCCCGCGAGGAGGACCTGCTCGCCCTGCGCCGTGGCCCAGGCCGCCGCGACGTGGCGGGCGCGCGGGCCCTGCAGGCGCGGGCCGGCCGCGAACGTGCCCGTGAGCGGGTCGAACACCTCGGTCGTGTCGAGGACCTGCGCGCCGGCCCGGTCCTGGGACCCGCCCGCGATCAGGACGACGCCCGAGGGCAGCAGCGTGGCCGTGTGCCCGACGCGCGGCGCCGCGAGGTCGGGCCCCGGCCGCACCGACGACGGCGAGACGAGGACGGTCGCGGCGAGCGGGTCGCCCGTGACGCCCACCCCGCCGACGACGAGGACCTCGCCCGTGGGGAGGAACACGGCCGCGTGCTCGGCGCGGCCGCCCGGGAGCACCTGCTGCGCGGTCGTGATCGCCGCCGCCGTGCTGGCGCTCCCGCCGCTCCCGCCGCCGCCGCCGCACCCGCTCAGCGCGGCCGCGGCCAGCGCCAGCGCCAGGGCGCAAGACGGAACCGGGGTCCTCGCGTGCCGTCCGCCGCGCTCGTCGCTTCGCCGCATGATCGCCCTCCTCGCGCCAACCCCGTGCGAGCGACGGAGAGACAAACGAGGGGCCATCGGCGGAGCCACGCAAGACACTCGACACCAGAGCCTTGTGCCGACCGGCCGGGGCGCGCCGCAACCATCTTGTCCGCGGACGACGGGAATCGGGAAGGGCTGGCGACGCCGGACGGCGACGGTCGGGGTGGGCGGGATCGCTCGCCAGGGCCCGGGGTGCGCGCGATCGCTCGGGCTCGGAGCGGGCGCTCGAGCGCGGCGGGGCGACGCTGACCGAGGGGGGGCGGGCGGCCAGATTGGCAGTCGATCGACGCGACGCAGCCCTGGTAAGCTCAAGCAGACTCGACCGTGCGCGCACCGGCACGACCGTTGCGAAGCCGTCGAGACCGCCGGAGGAGCGCATGCCCACCTACGACTACGCGTGCCAGGACTGCGAGCACCGCTTCGAGCACTTCCAGAGCATGACCTCGGACCCGCTGTCGACCTGCCCCGCGTGCCAGGGGCGGCTCAAGCGCCTGATCGGGACGGGCGGCGCGCTGATCTTCAAGGGCTCGGGCTTCTACTGCACGGACTACAAGAAGCCGTCGCCGGACAAGAAGGTCGAGCGCGCGAAGGAGGCCGCGAAGCAGGTCAAGGAGTCGACCGCGGCGGCCTCGAGCGGGACCTCGACCTCGGGCTCGTCCGGGTCGGCGGCTTGAGCGGCGCGCGGGGCCTGCCCGACGCGCTCGAGCGACGCGAGCTGCTCTACGCGCCCCAGAAGCGGTCGGTCGACTTCACGGGGCTGGGCGAGCGCTACCTCGAGCAGGGCCGCCTCTCCGAGGCGCTCGACTGCTTCGAGCGCCTCGAGGCCGGCGCGCGGAAGGCCGCCGTCGAGCGCGTCCGGGACCAGGCGGTCGCCGCCGGGGACGCCTTCCTCCTCGCGCGCCTCGACGTCGGGAGCCCGCTCGACGAGGCGACCTGGCGCCGGGCGTTCGAGGCCGCCAAGGCCGCCGGGAAGGACCGGTTCGCGCTGCGGATCGCGCGCAAGCTCGGCGACGCGCCTGCGATCGAGGCGCTCGAGCGCGCGCTCGGCCTGCGCACCGCGGAGGCTGCCCCGCCAGCGCCCGAGCCGTCGGCGACCGACGAGGCCCGGCCGACGGAGCCGCCCTCCGCCTGAACCCGGCGCCGACCCCGCGCGCAGCGCGCCGGGGTCGGGCCGCACGACGAGCACGAGGGGGCCCTCGCCCCTCGTGCCGCCTTCCCCTTCCGGACCGGGAGCGCCGGCCCTCCGCGGCTCGCGGCGGCGCCCGGGCCGCTGACCCGGAGGCCACGGGGTCGGGCCCGACGGGTCACCCAACCGCCACCAGCGCGCCCGAAGATGCCTGGACAGCGCCTTAGAGCATTGATTTCAAATGTCTTGTGGATCCTGTTCGATCCTGCAGGACGCACGATGCGTGATCCCGAGCCAAGACGTTTCCTCCGAGGAGGTCCCGATCGAAGCTCATCGGACAGGGATCAACGAGAGTGACCACGCACGCGCAAATCATTCCAAGCAAACGCCCTATGCATTTCGAAGGGCTGTCATCCAAAGGAAAAATCCACTCATCCGAATTTTCCCCCTAAAAACTGTCGGTGCTCTCGGTTATATCTCTGACTGGAGCCGGCAGAGTGTGCCCGCGCCTGAGGGGGCGCGGCGACTCGATCGGGTCCAGAAGACCCGCCGACGAGGCGAGCTCGGCCGCGCAGGCCGACGGCGGGGTGCGAGGGCACCCCACCGGGCGGAGAGCGGCGACCGAACCGAAGGGGAAGTGCCATGGCGAAGAAGAAGGCTGGCAAGAAGAAGGCCGCGAAGAAGGCCGGCGGCGCGAAGAAGGCCGCGAAGAAGAAGACGGCCAAGAAGGCCGGCGGCGCGAAGAAGAAGACGGCCAAGAAGAAGGCCGCGAAGAAGGCCGGCGGCGCGAAGAAGGCCGCGAAGAAGAAGACGGCCAAGAAGGCCGGTGGCGCGAAGAAGGCCGGCAAGAAGAAGCCGGCCAAGAAGGCCACGAAGTCGGGCTCGGCCTCCATGCCGCCCGAGCCGCCCGCCATGCCCTGGTAGCGAGGATCCGCCCGCGCGCCGCGCGGGCGGGCACTCGAGCGCAGCGTGGCCCTCGGGCCACGCTGCGTCGTTTTTGGGCGCCCGCGCCGGGGCCTGCGCGCGACGGGCGGCGCGCCCGGTGCTACGGTCTCCCTCGTGGACGTCGCGGTGGGCGCCTGGCTGGGGGACTGGGAGGTCGTGGGACCGCTCGGCGAGGGCGCCTCCGCCCTGGTCGTGCTCGCGCGCCACGGCCCGACGGGGCGCCTCGCCGCGGTGAAGGTCGCGCGCGACGGCGTCTGTCCTTCGACGCACGGGCTCGCGCACCCGGGGGTCGTGGGCGTGCTCGAGGCACACCCGGACCACGACCCGCCGTTCGTCGTGCTCGAGCACGCGCCCGGGGGGGACCTGCGGCGGCTGCTGCGCGGCGGCCCGCTCCCTCCGGCGCGCGCGCTCTCGATCGTGACCGACGTCGCGGGCGCGCTCGACCACGCGCACGCGCGGGGCGTGCTCCACCTCGACGTGAAGCCCGAGAACGTGCTGCTCGACGGGGAGCGCGCCCGGCTGACGGACTTCGGCGGGGGCCCCCCCGAGGACGCGCTCCGCCACAGCCTCCGCCTGACGAACCGCGGCGCCTTCGGCACCCTCGACTACGCCGCGCCCGAGCTCCGCGCGGACGCCCCGACCCCCGAGGGCGCGGACCCGGGCGACGACACGACGCCGGGCGGGGCGGAGGCCCGGGGCCCGGCGAGCGGCCCGACCCAGGGCCCGGCGAGCGGCCCGGCCAAGGGCCCGACCCAGGGCCCGACCAGGGGCCCCTTCAAGGGCGTGGACCGGCGGGCCGACGTCTACTCGCTCGGGGCCCTCGCGTTCGAGCTGCTCACGGGCAGCCCGCCCGTGGGCCTCGATCCGCCGACGGCCCTCGCGCCGCACCTCCCGCCCGCCGTCGACGCCGTGCTGGCCCGGGCGCTCGCGCGCGCCCCCGCGCGCCGCCCGCTCTCGGCCGGCGAGCTGGCCCAGGAGCTCGCCGCGGCGCTCGCGGGATCGCCGGCCCCCACGGGCCAGCGCGAGGGGCTCGCGACCGAGGACG
>JANJTH010000414.1 GCA_024711205.1 Planctomycetota bacterium
GCCGCGGCGCCTCGCCGCGCTCGCCGTGCTGGGCGCCCACGAGGCGCCCGAGGCCCGCGCGCTCGTGGCCGGGCAGCTCGCGCGCGAGCCGGACGTCGAGGTCCGCCGGGCCCTCCTCCGCGCGCTCCCCTCGCCGGCGGGCGCGTCGCTCGACGACGCCGCGCCCGTCGTCACCGCGCTGACGCGCGCGCTCGGGGACGACACCGACGCCGAGGTCCGCCGCGCGGCCGCCGTCGCCCTGGGCCGGTGGCACCGCGTCCCGCGCGAGCTCGAGCCGCTCACGACGGCGCTCGCGAGCGACCCGTCGCCGGACGTGCGGACGGGCGCGGCCTTCGGGCTCGCGCTCGCCCGCCGCCGCGACCCGCCGATCGTCGCGGCCCTCGTCGCGACCCTCGGGGCCGCGGACCCCGCGGTCGGCGAGGCCGCCTGGCGCGCGCTCGGCGCGCTCGGGCCGCTGCCGCCCGAGGCCGCGGCGGCGTGGGCGGAGCACGCGCGCGCGCGCCCCGAGCTGACGCACGACGACCACCCCGAGGAGGACACGCACGAGCACCATTGAGGAGGAGGCTCCGCTGGGTGCGGGCGCGAGGGACGCGGGGCAGAGGGCAAGGGCAAGGGCAAGGGCAAGGGCAAGGGCAAGGGCAAGGGCAAGGGCAAGGGCAAGGGCAAGGGCAAGGGTAGAGGAAGAGGGAAGAGGGAAGAGACAGGAGGGGGTCGCGCGAGCGACGGGAGCGGAAAGAGCTCCGCTGGGTGTGTACGCGCCATGGACGCGCGATCCCGCCCCCGCCCCTGTGTTTCCGGTGGGGATCGGCGGCAGGGCGCCCCCTCGCCGCGCTCCCCCCAACCGTGCCGATCCCCTCCGGAAACACTACGCTCGGGCCCCGTGCAGCGCACGCTCGTGCTCCTCGTCGTCGGCCTCACGCGCCGGCAGCTCGGCCCCGACGCGCCGCATCTCGCGGCGCTCGCGCGGGAGGGGTTCGCCGCGACGATCGACCCGGTGCTGCCGGCCGTCACGTGCAGCGTCCAGTCGACCTACCTGACCGGCCGCCTCCCGCGCGACCACGGGGTCGTCGGCAACGGGTGGTACTGGCGCGACCGGGCCGAGGTCGCGTTCTGGAAGCAGAGCAACGCGCTCGTCGCGGGCCCGAAGGTGTGGGACGCCGCACGCGCGCGCGACCCGGCGTTCACCTGCGCGCAGCTCTTCTGGTGGTTCGACATGTTCGCGGCCGTCGACTGGTCCGTCACGCCGCGGCCGGTCTACCGGCAGGACGGCCGCAAGGAGCCGGACGTCTACAGCGAGCCGCCCGCGCTCCGGCGCCGGCTCGTGGAGCGGCTCGGGACGTTCCCCTTGTTCCAGTTCTGGGGCCCCGGGGCGGGGCTCGCGTCGACCCGCTGGATCACGGACAGCGCGCTCGACGTGCTCGCGACCGAGCGCCCGACGCTCACGTTCGCCTACCTGCCCCACCTCGACTACGACCACCAGCGCTTCGGCCCCGACGACCCGCGGTCGCGCCAGGCGCTGCGCGAGGTCGACGCCGAGGTCGGGCGCCTCGTCGAGGCGGCCCGGCGCGACGGGGTCGAGGTGCTCGTCGTCTCGGAGTACGGGATCGAGCCCGTCTCGACCCCGGTCCACCCGAACCGCGCGCTCCGCGAGGCCGGCTACCTGCGCCCGTGGGTCAACCTCGAGGGGACGCGCGAGGCCTGGGAGCTGCTCGAGCCGGGCGCGTGCCGGGCCTTCGCCGTGGCCGACCATCAGCTCGCGCACGTCTACGTGCGCGACCCCGCCGACGTGGCCCCCGTGCGCGCGCTCCTCGAGCGCCTGCCCGGGGTCGAGCGCGTCCTCGACGCGGCCGGCAAGGCCGAGGTCGGGCTCGACCACCCGCGCGCGGGCGAGCTCGTGCTGCTCGCCGCGCCCGGCTGCTGGTTCACCTACCAGTACTGGCTCGACGACCGGCTCGCGCCCGACTTCGCGCGCACGGTCGAGATCCACAAGAAGCCCGGCTACGACCCGTGCGAGCTGCTGCTCGACCCGCGGCTCCCGCTCGCGAAGGCGCGCGTCGCCTGGGCGCTCCTCAAGAAGCTGCTCGGGTTCCGCTACGTGATGAACGTCGTCCCGCTCGACGCGTCGCTCGTGCGCGGCAGCCACGGGCGGCCGCCGCGCACGCCCGAGGACGGGGCGGTGCTCGTGAGCGGGTCGCGCGCGGGCGCGCGGGACCGGCTCGCCGCGACGGACGTCCACGACCTGATCCTCGCGCGCGTGTTCGGTGGCTGACCCTGCCCCCGGACCGGGGCCCGGGCGCGGGCCCGAGCAGGCCTCGGGCCCGCGCCCGGCGTCGTTCCTGGACGGGCCGCTCGACGCGGCCGCGGCCGCCCGGCACTACCTCCCGTGCGGCCCGGCCGCCCGCGCGACCCACGAGCGCGTCGTCGCCGGGCTCGTGGCCTGGGGCTTCCCGATCGCGCTCCCGAACCTCCACCCCGAGGGCTGGCGGGCGGGGCCGCTCCTCCTCGACGTCCGGTCGGCCCCGCGCACGCCGCCGCGCCCGCTCGCGGTCTACCCGGTCGACGCGGCGGCACTCGAGCTCCCCGCGGTCCGCGTCGACCTGGCCCGGCGCGTCGCGCCGGTCGCCGACCTGCTCCGCGCCGGGGCCGGGCTCGTCGTGACGACGGACGCGCTCGGGCCCGCGGCGCGCGGCTGGGCCGCGGAGCTCGAGGGCCTGGCCGGCGCCCCGGTCGTGCTCGTGGGCGGCGGTAGCGGCGCGGGCGGCACGGGCGGCGAGGGCGGCCTCGAGCTCGTGGCGGGGCCCGAGGCGTCCACGCGCGGCCACGACGACGACCTCCGGCGGGCGCTCGCCGCGCCGCCCCGGCCGCCGACCCCGGCCCGCGTCGACCAGGTCTGGCGGCGCCGGATCGCCGAGGCCCAGGCGGGGGAGCTGTTCGCGCGCCTGCGCGACGCGATGCCGACGGCGTGGGTCACGGGCGCCGTGATCGCCGCGTGCGCGCTCCTCCACGCAGGGGCCGAGCTCCTCGGGCGCCACGACGACCTCGTGCGGGCGCTCGCCTGCCGCGGCGGGGCGGTCGCCGGGGGCGAGCCCTGGCGCGTGCTCACGAGCGGCCTCGTCCACGGCGGCTGGCTGCACCTCGGGATCAACCTCTGGGTGCTCCGCGACCTGGGCGGCCTCGTCGAGCGCCTGCTCGGGCGCCCCGCCTACGCGGGGCTCCTCGCCGCGAGCGTCGCGTCGGGCGGGGTCGGCTCGGTCCTCACGCACCCGTGGGTCACGAGCGTCGGGATCTCGGGGGGGATCTTCGGGCTCGGCGGCGGCGTGCTCGCCTACCTCGCGGTGCGGCGCAGGACCCTCCCGCTCGGCCTGCTCCTGCGGCTCGGCCGGAGCTTCGGCCTGTTCGTCGCCGCGAACATAGGCCTCGGGCTCGCGATCTCCGGCGCGGGCCTGCTCGCGATCGACAACGCCGGGCACGTGGGGGGCCTCGCGGGGGGCCTCGTGGCCGGCGCGCTCCTCGCGCGGCCGTTCCCGCCGCCGCCCGCGTGGCCCCGCGCGCTCGCCTGGCGCCTCCCGCTCGTGCTCGCGCTGGCGCTCGCGGCCGCGCTCGCCGTCGGGCGGGCCCCGCACGTCGCGCGCGAGCGGGAGCTCCTCGCGCTGCGCGACGCCATGCGGGCGCTGGCCCCGGCGCTCGGGCAGGTGGCCCGGCTCTCGGCGCTCCTCGACGAGGCGGGCGCGGGCGCGGGCGACCTGGGGCCGGTCGCCCGCGCGGACGCCTACGAGGCGCTCGCCGCCGGCCGCGTCGCCCTGGAGGCCGCGACGACGGGGGTCGACCCGCACGCCGAGGGGCTCCGCGCCGCGCTGGCGCGCTGCCTCGACGCCCACGCGGACGTGGCGGCGGTCGAGGGCGACCCGACCGCGTTCGCGCGCGCCCGGGCGCGCGCGCGCGACGCCGAGGACGAGCTCGGCGCGGCGCTGCGGTTACCTTAGCCGCGTGCGCGACCCATTCCCGGGGCTCCCCTACGAGGTCGTGCGCCCGCTCGGCCAGGGCGGCATGGGCGCCGTCTTCGAGGTCCGGAACCCGCGCGACCCGCGCCGGCTCGCGGCGAAGATCCTCTCGCTCACGGGCGGGGTCGCGCGCGAGCGGTTCGACCGCGAGGGCCAGCTCGTCGCGCGCCTCGACCACCCGGGGATCGTCCCCGTGCTCTCGGGGGGGCACCTCGACGACGGGCGCCCCTACCTCGTGTTCGAGCTCGTCCCGGGGCGGACGCTCGCGGCCGAGCTCCGGGCCGTGGGGCCGCTCCCGCTCGAGCGCGCGCTCGCCGTCGGCGAGGAGCTCGCGCGCGCGCTCGGGCACGCGCACGCGCGCGGGATCGTGCATCGCGACGTCAAGCCCGACAACGTGCTGCTCGAGGAGCGCACGGGCCGGGTGCGCCTCGCGGACTTCGGGATCGCCCTCGCCGCGGACCTCGAGCGGCTCACGAGGACGGGGGCCTTCGCCGGGACGCCCCTCTACATGGCGCGCGAGCAGCTCGACACCCGCGAGCGCGTCGGCCCCTGGACCGACGTCCACGCCGTGGGCGCGATCCTCTGGGAGGTGCTCGCGGGCGAGCCGCTGTTCGACCGGGGCTCCGTGCCCGGGGTCGTCGCGGCGATCCTCCACGAGGAGGCCGAGAGCGTCCGCGCGCGGCGGCCCGAGGTCGGCCCCGACGTGGCGGCCGTGGTCGCGCGTTGCCTCGAGAAGCGGCCGGAGGACCGCTACCCCGACTGCGAGGCGCTGGCCGAGGACCTCGCGCGCCTCCGGCGCGGCGAGCGCCCCTCGACCAGCTCGGGGGTCGTGTTCGCGGCCGCGCGGCGGGTCGGCCGCCGCGGCGGGCGCC
>JANJTH010000415.1 GCA_024711205.1 Planctomycetota bacterium
CGGGGCCCCGGGCGCGGGCGAGGCGCCGGCCGCGGTCGTGGGCCTCGAGGCCCCGGCGCCCGCGCCCGAGCCGAGGCGGGCGCGCGCGACCGGGACGTTCGCGCTGCACGGGCAGGTCGCCGCGGTCGGGAGCTCGTTCTACCTGCTCGGCGTGGTCGAGAACACGTCGTCCTTCGCGGTCGGGAAGCCGCGGATCGACGTCGTCCTGCTCGACGAGGCCGGGGCCGAGGTCGGGGTCCACCAGGGCTACGCCGAGGAGGACGACCTCGACCCGGGCGGCCGGAGCCCGGCCCTGGTCCTCGTCCACGAGCCCCGGCCGCACGCGAGCTTCCGCTGCGAGCTCCGGCTCGAGGCCGCGACCTACCGCGCGCCGCGCGCGGCCGGGCTCGTCGTGACCCCGCTCCCGCCCGAGGAGCTCCGCGGCGGGCGCTGGCGGCTCGCGGGCTCCGCGCGGAACGACGGCGCGCACCTGGCCCGCTTCGTCGAGGTCCGGATCGAGGCGCTCGACGAGGAGGGGCGCCTCGTCGGCCTCACGCGCACGTTCGCCGCCGGGAAGGACGGGCTCGAGCCGGGCGAGACGGCGCGCTACAAGGCCGAGCTCGGGGTGCTCGTCCGGCGCCCGGCCCGCTTCGAGGTCACGGTCTCGGGGAAGCGCTGACCCCGGGCGGGGGCGCGCCAGGGCCCGGAGGGCGCCCCCTCAGGCGCCCACGAGCGCGCGGAGCGCCTCGAGGTCGAGCTCGAACGCGGCGACCGGGAACACGACGCCCCACCGCTCGAGGACCTCGGGGTGGACCTCGCCGAGCACGCCGAGCGCGACCTCGGGGCCGTCGGCGCCCAGGCGCGCGCGGACCCGGGTCGCGCGGCCCTCGATGAAGCTCGGGTGCGCCGTCTGCTCGAGCGCGTAGCGCCCGCGCGCGCGCGGGCCCGGGGGCGCGGCGCCCGGGCCCTCGAACGCGAGGCCCCAGCTCCCGAGGAGCGCGTCGAGCGCGCCGTGGAGCTCGCTGAACCCGGCCCGCTCGTGGGCGACGACGGCGGCGAGCCGCGCCGTGCTCCGGGCCCGATGCTCGGCCGCGGCGTCCCACACGGCGACCTCGCCGGCCTCGAACACGCGGTGCGGGTAGACCGCGCCGGTCGAGCGCCGCTCGACCTCGAGGAGCGTCGGCACGAGCCAGTCGCGCACGACCGCGTAGTTGCGGTTCATCACGTTGTCGATCGCGACGAGCGGCCCCCCGTGGAGGTCGCCCGCCGCCCCGAGCCCGCGCGCGCCCGGCGGCGTCGTGGCCTCGTCGAGGCGCATGCGGTGCCGGACCTCCTCGGGCGAGGTCAGCACGTTGCCGATCGCCTCCTCGAACCCGAGCCCGAGCATGCGCTCGCGCGCGAGGTCCGCGAACGCCGTCCGCGGGTCGAGCCGGCCGACCGTGAAGTCCTCGGGCATGAGCGGCGTGAGCGCCTCGTACCCGCGCGCGACCGCGAAGTCCTCGATCGCGTCGACCTCGTGCAGGTAGTCGAGCCGCCAGGGCGGCGCGGTCACGACGAAGGCCGGCCCCTCGGACGCGCCCGCCGATGGCTCCTGCGCGGGCGCGACGTCGACGCCGAACGCGCGCAGCCAGCGCGTCAGCTCGTCGGGCGCGAGGTCGGGCTCGCCGAGGAGCCGGCGGACCTCGCCGAGCCGGAGCGTGACGGCGCGCCGGTCGGCGAGCGGGTGCGGGCAGCGGACCTCGCGCCCGCGCGGCGTGTCGAACGGGTAGCGGGTCACGAGCGGGCGGATCTCGGCCCCGCGGTCCGCCAGGTTCACGGCGAGGATGTTCGCGGCGAGGAGCACCATGTCGAGCCCGGGCCCCGTGACCTCGACGAACAGCGTCGACATGCCCGGGACGACGCGCCCGAGCCCGTCGCTGTTGAGGATCGGCGGGAAGCTCAGGACCTCGCCCGCGGCGTCGGTCAGGAGCGGGGCCACCTGCGCGTCGCCGAGCGCAGCGCGGTGTTCGCGCCCGGTCGGGTGGTCCTCGAGGACCTGGCGCGGCGTCCAGCGCTCGGCCCAGCGACCTGCGGGGATCGGCCGGCCCGCGCCGTCCTTGACCTGCGCCGGGTCGCCCGCGGGGCGGAGCGGCACGAAGCCCCGCGCGGCGTCGTCGAGGCCGACGGCCTCGTACCGCACGGGCAGGGCGAGCCGCGCGCCGTCGTAGATCCCGATCGCGACCGCCTTGCGGCGCCGGCCGTAGTGGGTGGAGAGCGTCTCCTGGACCGCGATGAACGCCTGGAGCCCGGCCTCGTCGACGGCCCAGCCCGAGGCGAGGAACCCGGCCACGTACGGCCGCACGCCCTGCACCGACGCGTCGACCTCGATCGCGCCCGCGGGCGGCGCCTCGAAGCACGGGTACGGCGCCGCGCCGCCCGCGGCGCGGGTCCGGAGCTGGCGGGCCAGCCCCTCGACGCACCACGTGTCCGGGCGGTTCGTGTCCTGGAGCTCGACCTTGACCTCGGCCTCGCTCGAGTGGCGGCGCTTGAGCTCGCCCTTCACGAGCGGCGCGAGCGCGTCGAGCCGGTCCAGGTCGAGGTCGGGGGCGCGCGCGAGCGCGCGCAGGTCGGCGAGCGGGAACGTGATGTGCGGCACGGCGGGGCCCTAGCGCGCCCGGAGGGTCGCGAGGCCCTCGGGCAGGTTGTTCGTGAACAGGTGCCGGATGTCGTCGACC
Source organism: Planctomycetota bacterium (assembly GCA_024711205.1). Classification (GTDB taxonomy): domain Bacteria; phylum Planctomycetota; class J058; order J058; family J058; genus JANJTH01. The sequence continues at coordinate 2,694 of JANJTH010000415.1, forward strand.
CCGAGCGCGACCATGGCCATGCGGTCGAGCCCGAGGCCCCAGGCGATCACGGGGCGGTCGACGCCGTGCGGCCGGGTGACCTCGGGGCGGAAGATCCCGGCCCCGCCCAGCTCGATCCAGCCGAGCTGGGGGTGGCGGATGTGGACCTCGACGGACGGCTCGGTGAACGGGAAGTAGGCCGGGACGAACTTCACCGCGTCCGAGCGCGCGACCTGGCGCGCGAACAGCTCGAGCAGCCCGAGCAGGTGGCGGAACGTCGTCCGCTCGGACGTGACGATCCCCTCGACCTGGAAGAAGTCGGGCGCGTGCGTCGCGTCGACCGCGTCGTAGCGGAAGCAGCGCGCCATGCCGAAGTACTTGCCCGGGTCCTGGGCCCGGCGCAGCCAGCGCGCCGAGAGCGCGGTCCCCTGGCTGCGGAGCACGAGCCGGAGCGTGCGCTGGCGGTCGAAGTCGTAGGCCCAGCCGCGCGAGCCCGACGCGCCCCGGCCCTCGTGCTCGCGCGCGACGGCCTCGGCCGCGTCGCGCGTGACCGGGTCCTCGCCGCGCGCGAACGCGTGCGCCGGTCCACCCGCGGGCCCGCGCTCGGCGTCGCGCACGAAGTAGACGTCGTGGATGTCGCGCGCCGGGTGGAACTGGGGGAGGAACAGGGCGTCGGTGTTCCAGAGCTCCGTCTCGACGAGCGGGCCGGTCATCTCCTCGAACCCGAGCCCGAGGAGCGTCTGCTTGACCTGGTCGAGGAACGCGCGGTACGGGTTGCGGCGCGCGAACGCGGCCGGGGCCGGCGCGGCGGCCAGGAACGGGCGGAAGCGCACCTCGCGCCAGCCGCCGTCCTTGAGCAGCGCCGGCGTGAGCTGCGCGACCTCGGGGCGGTCGTCGTCCACGAGGTCCTCGAGCGCCGCGGCCCCGGCCGGCGTCGGGCCGTAGCGGCGGACGCGGGCCTCGAGCCGCTCGAACGGCTCGCCCCCGCGCTTGCCGCGCTTGCTCGGGAGGCGGGCCTCGACGTCGGCCCGGAGCGCCGCGTCGAGCTCGAGCGTCGCCTCGTCGAGCCCGTCGGGCGCGCTCGCGAGCCGGACGAGCAGGGCCTGCCGCGCCTCGTGGACGGCCCAGCCCGGCCCCGGGGCGACCTGGACGGCCTGCCCGTCGACGCGCAGGAGCCCCGCCTTCTTGAGCCCGCCGAAGGCCGCGCCGACGGCGGCGCGGTCGAGGTCGGGGAGGTCCTGAGCGGCCTGGACCGTCGCGCCGTCGCCGACGAGGCCGCGGATCCGCAGCTCGGGGACGCCGCGCGCCGCCTGGTCGCGGCCCGCGTCCGTGGCCGCGAGGCGGGCCGTGACGACCTCGTCGCGCGCGAGGAGCCCGCGGGCGACGAGGGCCTCGGCCGCGGACTGGGCCTGCTCCGGGCGGAGCCCGGCCGCGGCGGCGAGCGCCGCCGGGGTCGCGCCGCCGGCGCCGTC
>JANJTH010000463.1 GCA_024711205.1 Planctomycetota bacterium
CGGCGGCCGTCGCCGCGGCCGCCGCGAGGCTCGAGCGCGGCGACGCGAGCGCGCTCGAGGTCCTGCCCGCCCGGCGGGCGGCGGTCGCCCTCGGCCTCGAGCGCGTCGCCGCGCTCGCGGACGCGCTCCGCGCGTGGGCCGACCTCGCCGAGGCCCTCGACGAACGGCCTTGAGGCCGCCTACTGCCCGGGCTGCCCCGAGCCGGGCGTCGCGACGGGGTCGGGGGCGGGCGTCGTCGCGTCGGCCGCCCCGCTGCCCGCGTGGCCGGCGCCGGCCGCGTCCGGGGTCGGCGCAGGCTCGGGCGGGGCGCGGAAGTCGGCGTCGAGGAGCGCGGCCACGCCGCGCGGGGAGCCGTCGAAGGTCCGGTCCCACCCCTCCTCCCAGCGCACGTTGCCGTCCGCGTCGCGGAGCACGAGCTTCCAGGCCGTGCTCGCGCCGCGCGGCAGCGTGGCCTTGCCGGTCCAGATCGGGAACAGGTCGGCGTGGGTCGTGAGCACGACGCCGCGGGCCGGGTCCCAGCCGCCGAGGGCCGGGTGCTCGCCCACGAGCACGACGGCCTCGCCCCAGCGCGTGCGGTCGCAGCGGACGACGAGGTTGAGCCGGATCGTGTCGCGGCCCTCGCCCTCGAACCCGTAGGCGTCGGGGTCGAAGGCCTGCGGGACGTAGCGCGCGACGAGCTCCCCGAACGCCCGCGTGTAGGCGCGCGCGAGCGCGGGGTCGTCGGCGAACAGCACGTCCTCGTTCGAGTGCGTGAGCGCCGTGAAGGTCCAGTTGCAGGCGCCCGTGACGACGAGCCGGTCGTCGATCACGGCGAACTTCTGGTGCATGGCCGAGTGCGGCGACGACCGGTTCGCGACCACGTGGACGGTCGCGCCGCCCGCGGCGACGGTCTCGTCGGCGCGCGTGTTCCTGGCCTGCTTCTCCTCGACGACGAGCTCGACCGCGACGCCGCGGCGGGCGGCGGCGGCGAGCTCGCGGGCCAGCGGCCCGTCGGTGAACGAGAACATGGCGACCCGGATCCGCCGCTGCGCGCCGCGCAGGGCCGCGATCAGCCCGCCGCGCGCGTCGTCGCGCGGCGAGAAGCGGACGGTGTAGGACCCGCTCGTGGTCGGCCCCCGGACCTCGGGCCCCCCGCGCAGCGCCTCGAACTCGCGCGTGTAGGCCGCCGCGAGCGCGGGGTCGCGCAGGACGACGAGGTTCTCGTCGTTGACCCGCTGGGCCGTCTCGTTCCAGTTGTAGGAGCCCGTCATGACCCAGGTCCCGTCCACGACGGTGAACTTGTGGTGCATGATCGCGTAGGGGTGGCGGGTGTTCTCGTGGCGCACGATGTCGAAGCCCTGGGCCTCGAACACGTCGTCGAGCACGTTCCAGGGGTTCGCCGCGTTCTTCGCGTCGACGACGAGCCGGACCCGCACGCCGCGCGCGCGCAGCTCGGCGAGCTTCACGAGGAACACGTCGTTGCGGACGTTGTACTGCGCGACGTCGACCGTCTGCCGGGCCCGGTCGAGCACCGCGAGGGCCTGCGCCTCGCAGTCGTCCCAGGGGCTGAAGGAGGCCTCGGCCCCCTGTCCGCGCGCGAGGGGCGGCAGGGCCACGAGGAGGGCGAGGGCGAGGGCCGCGCGCTGAGTCCGGCGTCCGAACATGACCAAGCTCCGGGGGATCGCCCCGCAAGTGAGAGGCCGTACGCCCCGGAAACGGACGCCGCGCCATAAGTCGCTACGCGACCGGCGTCTAGGCGGCCGCGCGCCCCGCCCCGGCCCGGCTGCCGCCGTCCGGACCCGGAAAACGGGAACGCCGCGCGGGCGGCTGGCATACTGGGACGCATGGGCGCGGACGGCGGCGGATCCCCCTCGGAGCGCGGCGACGGTCAGGCGGACGAGCGCGCCGTCGACCTCGTGCGTCGGCGCCTCTTGGCCGCGGGCGGGCGCTACGTCGCGCCCGCGATCGTCGCGTCGCTCCTCATGGAGTCGCGCGCGGCGGCGCAGACGGCGAGCTGCGGCCCGACCCAGTGCCAACCGGCCCAGATCCCTTGCGGCCCCGTGGCCCGCTGCCGGCCCGGGCGCTGACCCCGGGACCCGAGGCGCCCGCGTGAAGGTCGTCCTGTGCCGCGACGCCCACGAGGCGGCCGCGCTCGTCGCCGACGAGATCCTCGCCGCGCTCGCCCGCAAGCCCGACCTCGTGCTGGGCCTCTGCACGGGCTCGACGCCGGTCGAGGTCTACGAGCGCCTGCGCGCGGCGCGCGCGCGCGGCGCGGCGAGCTTCGCGCGCGTGCGCACCTTCAACCTCGACGAGTACCTCGACCTGCCCGCCGACCACCCGCAGAGCTACCGGCACTTCATGCGCCGGCACCTGTTCGACGGGCTCGACGTGCGCCCCGAGCACGTCCACTTCCCGCCGGCCGAGGGCGACGACCTGACCCGGCGCTGCGCCGCCTTCGAGGAGACGATCCGCGCGGTCGGCGGGATCGACCTCATGCTGCTCGGGATCGGCCGCAACGGGCACATCGGCTTCAACGAGCCGACGTCGTCGCTCGCCTCGCGCACGCGCGTCAAGACGCTCGCCGACCGCACGCTCGAGGACAACGCGCGCTTCTACGGGCCCGACGAGGTCATGCCGCGGCTCGCCGTGACCATGGGGATCGGCACGATCCTCGACGCGCGGCGGGTACTGCTCCAGGCGATCGGCCCCAAGAAGGCCGAGGCCGTGCGCTCCATGGTCGAGGGCCCGGTCTCGAGCGTGTTCCCCGCGAGCGCGCTCCAGCTCCACGCCGACGTGACCGGCTACTTCGACCCCGACGCGGCGAGCCTGCTCGCCGAGCGCGCCTACTACGCGAAGACCCGGGTCCTCGAGCTCGAGCTCCAGCGCGCGGGCCGGCTCTAGGCCGCGTCGCGAGCGCGCCGGAGGCCCTGGCGCCGACGTTCGAGGGCGACCGCGACGGCGAGGGCCAGGAGCCAGCGCGCCGCCGGCGCCGAGGACGCCGCGTCGGCCGGTGCGAGCGCGCAGCCGCCGCCGCCCGACCGGGCCGGGGGCGGGGACGTCTGCGCGGCGGCGACGACGGTCCCCTGGGAGCGGGCCGCGTCCTCGGTCGCGCCGAACGCGCCCAGGTTCACGCGCCCGCCGTGGGGCGCGGGCTCGAGGTCGACCGGGAGCGTGGGGTCGCCCTGGTCGACGCTGGCCGAGCCGTCGACGACCCGGTGGTCACGCGCGCCGCGGTCGCGGAACGCGGGCGCGAGCGCGAGGTCCGTCGGGTCGGGCGCGCCGCCGTCGCGGTCACGGGTCCGGTTCTCCGCGACCGCCGACCAGGCGGTCGTCAGGTCGCCGCCCAGGCGGACGAGCCCGACCTCGTTGCCGGTCACGAGCGCGTGCGAGAGCGCGAGCGCGCCGCCCGGCTCCGTGACCGCGCCGCGGCCGGAGTCGGTGATCGTGACGAACCGGGCGTCGACGCGCGCCCCGGCGCCGACGACGAGCGCGTCGTCGCAGGCGTACAGGACGACGTGGCGCACGTCGACCACGGCGCCGTGCAGGGCCACGAGCCCGCGCGCCGCCCCGTGGAGCGACACGCGCTCGACGCGCGAGGCCGCGACCCCGGCCCCGCCGGCGCCGCCGGCCCCGACCGAGGGCCCGCGGACGACGACCAGGTCGCCGCCGGGCGTGCGGCGACCCTCGAGGCGCGTCCGGTGCGCGGACGCGCCGCGGAGCGTGACCCCGTGCGGGAGGACGAGCGGCGCGCCCTCGAGCCGGAACGTCCCCGCCGCGAGCCGCACGACCTGCCCCGGCCTGGCGGCGGCGAGGGCGTCGCCGAGCGAGGCGAACGCCGCGCCGTCGATCGTGACGCGCGGCTCGGTCACGGCCTCGACCACGGCCGGCGCCGCGTCGCGCCCGAGCCCCGTGCGCGCGACGACCTCGAACGCGTGGCGGCGCCCGGCCGCGAGGCCGGTGACCGTCGCCTCGCGGGCGAGGCCCACGTCCTGGGCCTCCGACCAGGCGCCGTCGGGCAGCGCGCGGTGGCGCACGACGTGCCGGGCGACCTGCGGGCTCGGGCTCGCGTCCCAGGCGAGCTCGACGCGGTCCAGGTCGGCCGCGGCCCGCAGCCCCCGCACGGGCTCGGGCGCGGGCGCGGCGACGACGGGCGCGGCGACGGACCAGGGTGACCACGCCCCGGCCGCGTCGCGGGCCCGGACGCGGGCCGTGTAGGGCTGCTCGGGCGCGAGCGGCGGGAGCGGCCAGACGGTCGCCCCGGACGACGCCGAGGCCGTGTGCTCGGCGTCGAGCAGGACCTCGCCGTCGCGGTCGAGGCGGACCTCGAACGCGAGCCCGCCGGGCGCGCCGTCGGGGTCGTGCGCGGTCCAGCGCAGGGCGCCCGTCGCGTCGTCGAGGCGGACGGCCGGGACGACGGGCGCGAGGGGCGCCGCGTTGCCCCCGAGCGCCAGCGCGACGAGGCGGCCGTCGGCGGCGAGCGCGTGGAGGCGCGCGTTCGCGGCGATCGGGTCGCTCGCGGGCGCCCAGCGCGCCGGCGCGCCC
>JANJTH010000482.1 GCA_024711205.1 Planctomycetota bacterium
CCGCGCCGCTCGCGCTGTTCGTCGCGCTCGGGGCCCGGGCAGGGCGGTCGACGCGGCTCGCCCTCGGCGCGGCCGCCGGCCTCGGCGCGGGCTGGGCCGCGCTCGGGGCGGCTGTCTCGCCCTTCGCCTGGGTCGCCGCGCCCTGGCTCGCCGAGGCGGCCGGCGTCCTGGCCGGCGTAGACGGGTGGCGCGCGAGCGGGCGCCCGAGCGGCCGGGCCGACCGGCCCCTCGTGACCGGGCTCCAGGCGCTCGGGCTCCTCGCCCTCGGGCTCCTCGGGGCGGGCCTCGGGCGCGCGCTCACGCCCGCGCCCGAGGTCGCGCCGGCCGTCCACGTGCACGTCGCGGCCCTGCGCGCGGCCCAGGCGGCCCACCTCGCGGAGCGCGGCGCGTTCGCGGCGACGCTCGGGGAGCTCCCGCTCGCCCCGGCGCTCCAGGGCGGCTACGTCGACGGCCACGTCGTCCGCTTCGCGCGCCCCGCGCCCGACCGGTGGGTCGCGACCTTCGACCCGATCCCGTGGCGACCGGACCGCCAGTCCTGCCGCGTCGGGCCCGCGTCGTTCGACGTCGGGCCGCTGCCGCTCCCGCTCGAGTGAGGGCCGCTACCAGGCGCCCAGGTGGCGGCCCATCCAGAACGGCAGGGTCAGGTCGATCCCGGGCGGCTCGACGTGCGCGCTCCCCTGGTTGGGGCGCACCACGTAGAAGGGGTTGCGCTGCCACAGGAAGTCCCCGCCCGGCGGGCGCAGCGTCGGGTCCGTCGGCTCGGAGGGGAGCGTCTGCGTGGAGGCCGCCGCCGTGCGACCCGGCAGCGCATAGACCGGCACCTGCACGGTCACGAACGTGATCCCCGACAGGTCGACGACGGCCGGGGCGACCTGCCGGTGCGGGCGGGCGAGGAAGCGCCGCAGGCCCTCGCGCGCGGCCGAGCCGAGCGTCGGCCGGAGCGACGGGTCGACGCTCGCGTGGATCAGCTCGAAGTGCGGGTTCCGGTGGTGGCCCGTGACCCGGCGCAGGACGAGGAACGCGCGCAGCATGTCGCGCCAGCGGCCCGCGTCGGTCTCGAGCCGGAAGTAGTTGAACGCCGTCCCGTGCGCGAGGTTGAACTTGTAGTAGCTCTCGATGTCGAAGGCCGTCGTCCAGTGGGCGAGCCACTGCGTCTCGGTCCCGGGCCCGACCCGCGCGACCTCGGCGTCGTACTTGCCGGGCGCGACCTGGCGGCCGATCAGGAGCGCGTTCAGCTTCTGGTCGACGCCCGGGGCCCAGAAGGTCGGGAAGCCGCTCCCGCCCGGGTTCGAGGGGTCGAACGCGGCCCGGTCCTCGTCGACGTACCAGCGGTTCGCGACCAGGTAGTCGAGCATGCGCTCGACGAGGAGCCGGCTGCGCCCGCGCACGTCGGGGTCGGCCACGAGGTCGTGCGCGAGCGCGAGGCCGAGGAACGCGCCCATGTACTGGTCGCGCGAGATCCCCCGGGCGCCGCTCGTGCCGACCCACGGCTCGCCGCGCAGGACGCGGCGGACGACGCGCGGGAAGGTCGCGATCCGCTGGCCCATGGGCGAGGCCTCCGGCGCGGCGACGCGCGCGAGGAGCCCCGTGTCGCCGTGGACCTCGAGGAGCGCCGAGAGCCCGCCGATCGCGTGGCGGACGGCCTCGAGCGCGCGCGGGTCGCGCGTCGCGGCCCAGCGCAGGGCCTCGCCCGCGAGGTAGTGCCCGGTCCAGATCGCCGAGTCGCCGCCGTCGCCCTCGGGCGCGGCGACGCCCGGGTTCCCCGCCCCGCCCGCGCGGTAGGCCTCGAGCCAGGTCGCGGTCGAGGGCGCGGACATGTGCGCCATGAGGAGCGTCCCGTGCGGGAGGTGGTCGCGCCGGAGCTTGTCCTCGACGCCGTCCACGACCTCGTCCCAGGGCAGCGGCGCGCCGCTGTCGACGAAGAGCGGCGCCCCGTCGGCCCACACGGGCCCCGGGATCCCCTGGAGCTGCGCCAGGCTCGGGACCACGCCGTCGAGGGCCTGCCCGAGCGCCTTCGTCGCCGCGCGGCGCGCGAACGGGCTCAGCACGCGCAGGAGCAGGTCGGTGAAGAGGCCCCCCGCGCGGAGGCGCACGCGCTGCTCGACCTGCGGGCGCTCGACGCGCCGGACCTGCGGGCGGTGCACGTCCGCGTCGTCGAGGTCGACGGCCGCGAGCGCGCGCAGGCGGTCGACCTCGACGCGCACGCGCCGGAGCAGGAGCGACGGCCGCCACATGCCCTTCGCCTTCTTCACGAACACGTCGGCCTCGAGCGCGAGCGCCCAGGTCCCCTGCGCCGGCACGGCGACCTCGAGCCGCCGCGTGGACAGGGCGCGCAGCCCCGGCGCCCGCGCGATCCCGAGCGAGAGCCCGTGGACGCGCCGGACCTCGACGACGTAGTCGCCGTCGACGAGGGGCGCGGCGACGAGCTGCGCGCGGACCTCGGCCTCGAGCGTGCGCTCGAGCGCCGGCCGGAGCCCGTCGTAGATCCGCTGCACGTCGTCGTTGAACGCCGCGATCCCGGCGGGCGTCGCGACGGCCTGCTGCGCGCGCGCGGGGCCGGCGAAGGCCAACGCGCCGCCGAGGAGGGCGACGGCCAGGGGGGCGGGGACGGGGCGAGCCCGCGTCGGGGACGACCCGACGGGGCGGCGAGGCGGCGTGGGTCCGCGCATGGGGGACCTCCTGTCGGCGGGATTCGAGGCAAACCGCGGGCCGTCCGGGCCGTCCGCGAGACGCACGGGGTTGTGTCGACCTTCTCGGAGTCTGTTCACGGATCGTGCCGGGGAGCCAGCCTTCGAGAGGCGCAATTCCGCCAGCAGGAGGTCTGGATTTCGGAACCTCGAGGCGTCGAGGCGACCCGGGGGATCCGGTGCCACACTCGCTCGGGGTGGGCACGAGCATGGAGGACCGGGGGCGAGCGCGCGGCCCACGCCGACGGAGGGGGTCTGGCATGTTGACCGGGCCCGCGGACTGGGACCCGGAGGATCCTCCGCCCGAGGAGCTCCACGCGCGGGCGCTCGCCACGTGCGCGCGCGCGGGGGTCGTCGCGGTCGCGGCCGCGCTGGTCCACTTGCCCGGCGGGTTCGGGTCGGCGGGGGAGGCTGGACGGACCGCGGCCTGCCTCGCGCTCCCCGCGTTCGCGCTCGAGCGGCGCGCGGCCGGCGCGCTCGAGGCGCTGCTTCGCCTGGCCGCGGCGCTCGCGCTCGGGCTCCTCGTGAGCGCGCTGACGAGCGCGTGGCAGCGCGGCGGCGGCGACGTGGACGCCGGGGCCCGAGAGGTCGCTCTGGCAGGTCTCGAGGCGCTGCGCTGGCCTGGCGACCTCGCCCCGCTCGGCGCCCTCGCGTTCCTCGCCGCCGCCGGCCCCGCGCTCGTCCGGGGGGCGCGGTCGAGTCCGCGGGTCCACCTGGCCGCCTGGCTCGGGGCGGGGCTCATCGTGGGGACCTTCGCGCGCACGCCCACGCCGCTGGCGGGGCGCTGGCTCGCGCTCGCGGGCGCCGGCGCGGCCGGACTCGCGCTCGTGCACGTGGAGCGTCGCCTCGCCGCAGGCCTGCCTGGGCTGGCCGTGCCGCCGCCGGAGCCGAACGGTCCTCGCCGCCTCGCGACCTGGGGCGCCCTCGCCGCGCTCGCGCCCGCGCTCGTCGTGGACGTGGCCTCGTCGCGGCCGCCCTGGACGCATCTTGGGTCCAACCTCCCGCGCGAGGCGGAGGCCGCGGGCCGGCTCCGGATGGTCCACCACGCCACGGTGCAGCTCCAGGCGGCGACCTGGAGGGACGGCGAGGTGCGCGATCCCCCGGCGAGCCTCCACGACCTGGACGGGAGCGGCCTCGTGCCCCGGGACGTCTCGCTCGGCCTCTCCTGGGGTTACTCCTTCCGGTTCGCACGTGGCCCGGCGGCGACCGGCGCGCGCTGGGTCGCCGCCGCCGACTCGATCCGTCCCGTGCTCGGGCGCTCCTTCCTGATCGACGAGGACGGCCTCGTGTACCGCGTGATCGGCGACCCACGGCCGCTCGACCCCGCGACGCCGCTCGCGCAGCAGCAGGGGCTCCAGGCGGTCGGGCGATGAGCTCGGCCCCCGAGCGCGCGGCCCGAGCGCCCGAGGCAGCGGGCGCCGCGGGCGGCCTCGATCCCCGCGGCGGAGCGGCCTGGCCGCCCCGCTGGGGCGACGAGGCGTTCGCCCTCCGGGCCGAGGACTTCCCTGCCGCTCGCGACCTCGCCGCCGGCGCGGCCGTCGGTCTGGTCGGCCTCGCCACGGCGACCTGGGCGCCCGTGTGGGGCGGCGGCGGCGCGCCGCGGGAGCGGGCCCTCCTCTGCGCCGCGGCGGCCGGGTTGGCGGCGGCCGAGGCCCTGCGCCGGCCCCGCGC
>JANJTH010000496.1 GCA_024711205.1 Planctomycetota bacterium
CGAGCGCGGCCAGGTCGCGCGCGCCGAGCGGCCCGCCGGGGGGGAGCGGACCCCCGGCCGGCTGCGCGGCCGGGGGCCTCGTCGCGGCCCGCGCCGCCGGGAGCCGGTACCGCGCCGGGTCGAGGAGCCCGTCGGCGAGCAGCCGGCCGGGGCCCGCGACGGCCTCGATCACGGTCTCGAGCGCGTCGTCCGGCGCGCTCGCGCCAGGGCCGCCCGCGCCGAGCGCGGGCGGCTGGCGCGTGAACAGGACGCCGGCCGCCCGCGGCTCGACCTCGGCCTGCACGATCACGGCCATGTCGGCGACGGCGTCCGCGGCCGGGTGGTCGAGCCGGTAGGCGAGCGCCGGCGCGGCCACGCTCGACGCCCAGCAGGCGCGCAGCGCGTCGAGCACGCCGTCGAGCCCGCGCACGCCCAGCCGCGTCTCGAACAGCCCGGCGCCCGCGCCGGCGGCGCGGTCCTCGAGCGCGGCCGAGCTGCGGACGGCCACGGGTCCCGGGGGGAGCGCCGCGAGCCCGCGGGCGACCGCGGCGACGAGCGCGGGCGGGAGCGCGACGGCGCGCCACGCCGCCTCGAGGGCCGCGGCCTCCGCCTCCAGGCCCTCGCGCCGGGCCGTGACCCGCGCCAGGGCCTCGCCGGCGCGCCGGTCGAGGCCGTGCTCGGCCGCGACCGCCCGGTGGATCCGGCCGGGGACGACGAACCCCGGGGGCACGGGGAGGCCCGCCCGGGCCAGCCGCCCGAGCGTCGCCGCCTTGGGCCCCAGGTCCTCGGGCGCGCCGGCCGGCGGGGACGGGACGTCGGGCGACGCGACCGCGCCGAGCTCGACGACCGGGGGCGGGCTCGAACCCCAGTCGACAAGTCCTTGTCTCGTCGGATCCAGCGTTGACGCTCCCGGGAGGGCGACGCTAGTCTACCGCGCTGGAGGTTCGGGTGACCGACCGGGGGACCGACACGACCGACGGCGACGCGTCCGCGCCGGCCGACGCGGCGGGCGCCGCGCCCTCGCAGGGCGAGGTCCCTCCGAAGGCCGGGCCGGTGCCCGCGGCGGACGCGTCCGCGCCGGCCGAGGACGAGGAGCGCTCGGACCCGCAGCTCCTCGTCCTCGTCGTCGTGCTCTGGCTCGTCGCCGGCCTGATCCTGGCCTACAAGTGGCCGCGCATGCGCGTCGACTGGCACCTGGGGAACCTCCGCCAGGGATTGAACCTGGGGCAGGTCGACGAGGAGGCGCGCCAGGCCCTGGTCGAGCTCGCGCGGGCGGACCCCGAGGGGGTGCTGGGGGCGCTGCGCGAGGAGCTCGTGGGGCCGCTCGCGAATCAGGACCCGCTGCTCCGCGCGGCCGTCGTGCGCGTCCTCCAGGGCGTCGAGGCGGCGGCCGCGGTCGACCTCCTGTTCATCGGCTCGTCGGATCCACACCCGGTCGTGCGCGGCAACGCGTACGACGGCCTCTCGACGCGGCTCGTGGGCGACGCGGAGCGACGGGGTCACCTCGTCGAGCTCCTCGTGCAGGTCCTCGGCAGGCCGGGCGAGCCGGACCCGGTCGCGCGGCTCCTGGCCGTCCGCGGCGCGGCGCGGCTCGCTGACGCGGAGGTGAAGGCGCTCGCCGTCCCGCTCCTCGTGACGTTCCGCGACGCGCGCGGCGGGGAGGACGACCCGCCCCGCGCGGAGCTCCAGCGGACGCTCCGCACGGAGACGGCCCAGCTCCTCGCGCGCGCGGCGGCGGCCCTGGGCGCGGGCGCGCCGGCGCTCGACCCCGCGGCGGACCGCGAGGCGCGCCTGGGTCAGGTCCGGGCCTTCGAGGCCTGGCTCCGGGCCGTGCCCGTCGAGCTCCCCCCGGGCCAGTCGCTCGACGAGGCGCTCGCGGACGAACGGGCCGCGGCCGCCGACCGCGCAGCATCGCCCGCGCCGCCGGACGCGCCCTCGACCCCGCAGGGGCCGCCCGCCCCCGAAGAGCAGAAGGAGGAGCGGTGAGCCGCACCCCGATCGACCTCAAGACGGCGCTCGAGCGCCTGATCCTGGGTGAGCTCCGCGCGCCCGACGCCGTGGAGATGGCGCGCGAGGCGGGCTACGGCTCGTTCGCCGACCTGTGCGAGGCCGAGCTGCCCGAGCGGGTCGGGCGGGTGCGGATCGACCGCGCCGCGGTGCGCGAGCAGGTCCAGCGCGCGCTCGACGGGGCGATGCCGCTCGGCGACCTGCGGGCCTGGGCGGAGGAGGTCGCGACGATCCTCGACCGCCACGAGCTCGACGTGAGCGTGATCGAGCGCAACCGCCTGAGCGAGGCGCTCGCGCTCGTGGCCGTCGCGACGGACACGCGGATCTTCAGCAACCCGCGCCCCGTCCTGCACGTGCTCGGCGCGATCGCGCGCTCGCTCGGGCGCCGCCGGGCCGGCAACGTCGCGCCGCTGTACGGGCACCTGTTCATGGACCAGCCGGCGCTCCACCTGAGCGTCCGGCACGAGGACGAGGGCGAGCTCGAGGACGCGGACGAGGACGACCGGCTCGCGCCGCCCGCGGGCGCGCCGCCCGAGGAGCCGGGGACGCCGTCGTTCCTGAGCTCGCTCGGGCTCGACCGGCTGGAGCTCGACCTGGGGCTCGACCCCGAGCACGGCGCGGCGCGCCGCTGGGGCGGCGGCGAGGAGGACGAGGCCGCGTCCGCCGGGCCCGCGCGCTGCGTGGACGTGGTCGCCCTGAGCCGGCCGTGGGTCGCGGGGAGCCGGCTCGTCGACTACGAGTGGGTGGTCGCGTTCAACGTGACCACGCGGAGCCTGGTCCTCGAGCACGCGGTCCCGGGGGCGGCCGCCCACGGGTTCCTCGAGCGGGCCCGCGAGCTCGCGCCCAACTTCGACCTCGCGCGCCTGCGGCCCGAGGCGCGGCGTGACCACGACGGCGTGCTCGAGATCGTGCTCGACGTCGAGGCGATCGGGCCCGCCGAGGTCGCGTACGCGGCCAAGCTGTTCGCGCTCGTGCACCGGGTCGGCCGCGTGTGGCTCGACGGCCGGCGGCTCCCGACCATGGCCCCCGCCGCCCGGCCCGCCGCGCCGTGAGCCGGCCCGAGCGCCGACCCCGGGGGCTGCGTGGCCCGGCGTACCGAGGGGGGCGCTGATGGCGGGCGAGCCGCTCGAGACGCTCCGCTGGCGCGGGGCCCCCGACGGGGCCTCCCTCCCCGGCGCGCTCGAGCTCGTCGACCAGCGCGCGCTCCCGCTCCGCGTCGAGACCCTCCGCTGCGAGGACGTCGAGGCGACGTGGGAGGCGATCCGGGCGCTCGCCGTGCGGGGGGCGCCGGCGATCGGCGTCGCCGCCGCCTACGGGGTCGTGCTCGGGGCGCAGGCGGCGCGCGGCGACCTGGCGGACGTGCGCGGCGCCGCGCTCGCCGCGGCCGAGCGGCTCGCGACCTCGCGCCCGACCGCGGTGAACCTGTTCTGGGCGCTCGACCGCATGCGGCACGCCGCCGAGGGCTTCGCGACCTCGGGCCACGCGCTGCTCGTCGCGCTGCTCGCCGAGGCCCGGGCGATCCACGACGAGGACCGGGCGATGTGCCGGGCGATCGGCGCGCACGGGGCGCGGCTCCTCCCCGACCCGGCCCGCGTGCTCACGCACTGCAACGCGGGCGGGCTCGCGACGGCCGAGCACGGGACGGCGCTCGGGGTGATCTACTCGGCCGTCGCGGCCGGCAAGCGCGTCGAGGTGCTCGCCTGCGAGACCCGCCCGCTCCTGCAGGGGGCGCGGCTCACGGCCTTCGAGCTGCGCGCGCGCGGGGTCCCGGTCACGCTGCTCACCGACGGCATGGCGGCCTTCGCCATGCAGCGGGGGCGGGTCGACGCCGTGATCGTGGGCGCCGATCGGATCGCGCGCAACGGCGACGTCGCGAACAAGATCGGCACCTACGCGCACGCGGTCGCCGCGCGCCGGCACGGGCTCCCCTTCTACGTGGCGGCGCCGAGCAGCACGTTCGACCTGTCGCTCGAGGGCGGCGGCTCGATCCCGATCGAGGAGCGCGCGCCCGAGGAGGTCACGACCTTCGCGGGCGTCCGCACGGCCCCCGAGGACGTCGCGGTCTGGAACCCGGCCTTCGACGTGACGCCCGCGGAGCTCGTGACCGCGATCATCACGGAGCGGGGCGTGATCTCCCCCGTGGGCGAGGACGCGCTGCTCGCCGTGCTGGGCCGGGGCTGACCCGGCCGCGCGGGCGGGCTCAGAACGCGATCCCGACCCCGACGTGGAAGAAGTACTGCTCGGCGCCGTAGCGCGAGTTGCGGGCCGTGAGCTGGTCCGTCCGCGGGCCGGCGCGGGCGCTCGTGGGCGGCGAGAGCTCGAACAGGGCGTTGAGCTCGATCCGGTCGGTCAGGCGGACCCCGCCCCCGAGCGAGGCCGTGACGTCCGAGAAGGCCGACGTCGCGGTCGCGCCCTGGTAGTTCACGTTGATCGGGTTCTTCCCGTAGTTCACGCCGGCGCGGATCGTGATCTTCTCCGTCACGGCGACCGCGCCCTGGAACGCGAACACCCACTGGTTGCGCCAGCGCTGCTTGAGCTTCGTGTTGATCGCCGTGCTGCCCACGACGAAGTTCACGTCCGTGTTGCTGCCGTCGCGCAGGCGGACCCGGGGCTCCCCGAAGGCCCGGCCCCACTCGATCCAGCCCAGCTCGGCCGAGAGCAGGAGCCACTCGACCGGCCAGAACACGACGTTCGTGCGCACCTGCCGGGGCACGTGCAGCCCCTCGAGCTCGACCTTGTAGCGGCCGATGAACCCGTTCGCCCCCCGCTCCGGGAGCGTCGAGAGGAACAGGGTCTGGATCGCCGGGTCGAGCCCCTGGAGCGCGAGGAGGAAGGTCCGCGACGAGTCGACGGTCGCGCGCGACTCGTAGGGCGAGGGGGCCCAGCTCCGGTCGCGGTAGGAGAACCCGAGCCCGAGGTTCTCCATGGGCCGGAGCGAGACCGAGAAGATCGCGGAGAACTGGATCGCCGACATCTCGGACTTGAAGAGCGTGCTCGGGTCGCTCGCCTGGTCGCTCGAGAACAGGTTCAGGAAGTCGGCGTAGGTCGGGTTCCCGGGGAAGGGCACCCCGTTGATCGTGGGCGACCCGCCGAGCGGGGTCGAGCTGCCGCCCACGAGCGAGGTCGTGTCGATCGTCGAGTAGATCGCGTGGAGCCCGACGCCGAGCGAGAGCCACGGGGTGGGCGTGAACGCGACGTTCACGGCGCCCGTGATGAACTGGATCGCGGTCTGGAGCCCGATCGTCTCGGGGAAGGTCGTCAGCCGGTACTTCGACTTCTCGCCGCCGCCGCCGGCCATGTCGGGGTAGACCCCGATCCCGAGCGTGATCTTGCGCGCGGGCGAGTAGGCGTCGAGGACCTCGTCGTCGTCGGTGTCCCAGTCGGGGCGGCCGGGCGCGAGCACGAGCCCGCCCGAGGCGCCGAGGGTCCCGCCCTCGCTGCGGAAGTCGTTCAGGCTGTTGCGGACCTCGGAGGCGGTCTGGACCCAGAACAGGTCGAAGTCGAAGCGGTGGTCGAGCGCGAAGCCGATCGACGACGGCATGCGGAACATGGTCTGGCCGTCGCCGTCGACCGGGATCGAGACCGGGCCCTTGGTGCCCACGCTCGTGGGGATCGGCCCGTTCGACGCCAGCGCGGGCGCGGCGCTCGCGGCGGCGAGCGCGGCCAGGAGCGCGGCGGCGGTCGCTGGCAGTCGGGGGCGTCTCATGGGGCGGCTCCGGCCTCGCGCGGCGGCGCACTCTAACCGCCGTCCATGGCGCCGCGCGAGCGTTCGCCGCCGCGCGTTCGAGCGCTCATGACGCGGCGCGACAGCGCCCGGGCGCAGGTCGTGGGTCCGCGAGGTGGGGCCGAGGGGTGCTCCGGGGGCCGCCGTCGATCCTCCCCGTCCCCGCCCCGGTTCTCGCGGTCGTACAGGGTCCTCCACCTCCTCCTGCGACCAGGAGGCGGGCAAGGGCCGGCTCGCACCCCCTGATCGCTCACCTCGGGGGTTACCGTGGTGCGCACGCGGGCGAGGTGCCCGAGCGAGGGCCTGCTCGTGTGCGACGCGAACCGTTCCAACGCCGAGCCGAGTGACGCCCCGGTCGCCGGCGCAGCGCCGACCGCGCCAGCCGCGCCCTCGGGCGTCCTGTCGCCCGCGGGCGCCCCCGCGAAGCCACCGGCCTGGCCTCGGCTCGTCGCGCTCGCGCTGGTGCTGGGCGGGCTGGTCCTCGGCGGCCGCGCCCTCGGGCTGCACGAGCGCCTGACCGTCGAGGGCGTGCGCGCGACGGTCGGCGGCGCCGGCGCCTGGGGCGTCCTCGTGTTCGTGGTCGTGTTCTGCCTGGGCGAGCTGATCCACATCCCGGGCCTCGTGTTCGTCGCGGCGGGCGTCCTGTGCTGGGGGCAGGCGCTCGGCGGCGCGGCCTCCTACCTGGCCGCGCTGGCCTCGCTCGCGCTCACGTTCGTCGTCGTGCGCGGGGTCGGCGGGGCCCCGCTCGGCGGGCTCGAGCGGCCCTGGATCCAGCGCGCGCTCGCGCGCCTCGAGGCCCGCCCGGTCGCGACGGTCGCGCTCCTGCGGGTCGTGCTGATCCTCTCGCCGCCGCTCAACTACGCGCTCGCGCTCTCGCCGCTGCGCTTCCGCCACTACATGCTCGGCTCGGCGGTCGGGATCGTGCCCCCGCTCCTGTTCGCGGTCTTCTTCTTCGAGTGGCTCCTGGCGCGCGTGGCCTGAGCGCCCGCGGTGGCCCACGCCCTCGTCACCGGCGGGACCGGCTTCGTGGGCGGGCACGTCGTCCGCGCGCTCCGGGCCGCCGGGCACGACGTGACCTGCCTCGTGCGCGCGACGTCGCGGCGCGAGGACCTGGCGCCCCTGGGCGTCCGGTTCGTCGAGGGCGACGCGACGGACCCGACCTCGGTCGCGACGGCGCTCGCGCGCGCGGGCGGCGTGGACTGGGTCGTGCACCTGGCCGCGCTGCTCAAGGCGCCCTGGCGGCCCGACTTCGTGGCCGCCAACGCCGCGGGGGCCGCGGCGGTCGTGGGCGCCTGTGCGGGCCGCGACGCGCCGCCCGCCTGCGTCGTCGTGTCGTCGCTCGCGGCGGCGGGCCCGGCGCCGTACGGGCGGCCCCGCGACGAGCGGGACCTCCCGCGGCCCGCATCGCGCTACGGGCGGGCCAAGCTCGCGGCCGAGGAGGCGGCGCGCGCCCTCGCGGGGCGGGCCCCGGTCACGATCGTCCGTCCGCCCGCGGTCCTCGGCGGGGGTGACCGGACCACGCTCCCGGTCTTCCGCCTGGCGGCGCGGGGCTGGGTCGTCGCGCCCACGCGCCGGCGCCGCCCGCAGTCGTTCGTGCACGCGGCCGACCTGGCGGCGCTCCTCCTCGTCGCCGCGGCGCGGGGCGAGCGCCTGCCGGCGCCGGGCGAGGCCGCCTGGGCGGCGCCCGGCGCCGGGCTCTACTTCGCCGCGGCCGACGAGCCGCTCGACTTCGTCGGCCTCGGCCGCGTCGTCGCGCGCGCCCTCGGGCGCCGGCGCCCGCGCGTCGTCCGGCTCCCCGAGGCGTTCGCCCGGCTCGCCGCGGCCGGGGGCGAGCTCGCGGGGCGGCTCAGGGACCGGCCGTCGTTCCTGAACCTCGACAAGGCGCGTGAGCTGGCCGCGGGGGCCTGGTGGTGCTCGGCCGCGAAGGCGCGCACGACGCTCGGCTGGGCCCACGCGCCCCTCGAGCGGCGCCTCGCCGAGACCGCGGCCGACTACCGGGCGCTGGGCCTCCTGGCCTGACGGCGGGGGCGGCCTCGGGCCTCCTCCGCCGCCCGGGATCGGGCCGGAGGAGGCGCCGCGGGGGTGCGCTCGTGTGAAGTCCACTCCGCGCGCGGCCCGCGCCGACCTCCCTCCGGTCGGTCAGCCCGGGGCGGCCCTCGCGCGTCGCTCAGGCGGGGGGGGCGCGCGCGGCGCGCCCTCGCCCGCCGCCGCGCCGAGGGGCGCGGGCGGGAGCACGCGAGCGTGGGTGATGGTCCGGGGCGCCCACCGGGGACGACGTCGCGCGGGCGTTCCGGGGCAGCGCCTGCGAAGATCCGCGCCCGCGTGCCCGAGCCGAGCGACGAGGTGACCCGCGGTGCGGCGGGCGGGACGGGCGCGCCCGCGGAGCCGGCCGCGCCGGCGCCGG
>JANJTH010000525.1 GCA_024711205.1 Planctomycetota bacterium
GGCGGCGGGGGCCGCTCCCGGCGCCGCGGCGCCGACCGGGGCCGGCCCCGCGGGGGCCGGTCCCGCCGCCGCCGTCACGGCGCCGACCGCCTGCGTCGGGCCGTCGGCGAGGGCCACCTCCGCCACGCGCGCGGACGAGACCGCCGTCGTCGGCGCCTCGTCGGCCTCGCGCTGGGCGGCCGCCGTGAGCTTGGGCCCGAGGACCGGCTGCCCCGCGAGGAGCCGGTCGACGTCGGCCACGACGTGCGCGGCCGAGCGGTAGCGGGCCTCGACCTCGCGCGCGGTCATGCCCGCGAGGAGGGCGGCCAGGCCCGCCGAGGCCCCCGCCACGAGGCCCCGCACGTCGGGGAGCTCCTCGTTGACGTGGCGCGAGAGGATCGCGAGCGTCGAGCAGGTGTCCTCGGACTCGTTGAACGGCACGAGGCCCGTGACCATGCGGTAGAGGCTCAGGCCGAGCGCGTAGATGTCGGCCCGCACGTCGAGCTTCGCCTTGCCGAGCGCCTGCTCGGGCGCCATGTAGAGCGGGGTGCCGAGCACGATCCCGGCCTGGGTCAGCCCGGGCAGGTCCGGGTCGTCGTGCCGCACGAGCCCCAGGTCGGCCAGCTTCGGGGTCCCGTCGGCCGCGATCAGGATGTTCGCCGGCTTCAGGTCGCGGTGCACGAGCCCCTTCGACTCGGCGAACACGAGCGCCCTCGCGATCGCGCGCGTGATCTCGAGCGCGCGCCGCTCCGGCACGCGCCCCTGCGCGCGCACGAGCGCCTCGAGCGAGCCGCCGTCGACGAACTCGAACGCGATGTAGTGCTCGCCGGACTCGGAGCGCCCCGTGTCGATCACGGCGACGACGTTGGGGTGCTGGAACAGCGCCGCCGCGCGCGCCTCGCGCTGGAACCGCTCGAGGTAGGTCTTGTCCTTGGCGAGCTCGGGGTGGAGCACCTTGAGCGCGACGAACCGGTCGAGGCTCTCCTGCTTGGCCAGGTAGACGCGCCCCATGCCGCCGCGCCCGAGCACGTCGAGCACCGCGAACCCGCCGATCCGCTTGGGGATCGGCGCGGTGTCGGCGCCCGGCTCCCCCGGGCTCTTCGTCTCGGGGTCGTCGCTGACGGCCGTGGGGGTCGCCGGGCTGCTGGGGTCGCTCACGCGCCCCTCACCCTAGCGGCTCGCGGGGCCGCGGGCCAGCCGGCCGCGCCCGGTCACGGCTCGCGCGGCTCGTGGTCGCGCCGCTCGAACGGCATGCGGTCGGACCAGGGCGGCGTCTCGAGCGCGACCTGGAGCTCGCGCCACCCGTGCATCACGACGATCAGGCCGATGATCGGGAGGAACAGGCCCCACCCGGCGAGGAGGCCGAGCCCGATGAACCCGACGCCGAACGCGATCGCGGCGCCCGTCGCGAGGATCGTCGCCGTGCGCCAGCCGAGGAGCGGCCAGAGCGTCGCGCGGAGGATCCGCCCGCCGTCCATGGGGTAGGCGGGCAGGACGTTGAACAGGAACAGCGCCCCGTTGACGAGCGCCGCGAGCCCGGCGACGCGCCCGAGCGGCGTCCCGCTCCCGTGCCACATGGCGCGCAGGAGCCCCTCGCCGCCCGCCTCGCCCGCGGGGGCGAGCGCGCCGATCGCCGCGAGCACGGCGAGCCCGAGCGCCGCGAGCAGGAGGTTCACGGCCGGCCCGGCGGCCGTCGAGACCCACTCGGCCTTGGCCGTGCGCGGCACGCGCATGCTCGTCAGGCCGCCGAGCGGCCAGAGGATCACCTCGCTCGCGTCCCCGCCGACCGCGCGCGCGCCCGCCACGTGCCCGAGCTCGTGGAGGAGCACGCTCCCGAACAGGACGAGCTGGAACAGGAGCTCGCCGCCGGGGTCCTTGGCCTGGAGCAGGCCGAACCCGATCCAGAGGACGAACAGCACGTGGATCCGGATCGGCACGCCGCCGATCTCGGCCACACGGAACGAGCCGCCGAGGAAGTCGCCCACGGGCCGATCCTACCCCGGGAGCGCTGCCACGGACCCGCCGGGCCGGCGCGGGAAACGCTCCGCGCGAGGGCTGGGCTCAGGCCCCGTCCCAGCGGCGCCGGCGCGCCTCGCGCGTCGACTGGGTCCGGTCGCGCTCGAGCCGCGCCGAGAGCTCGTGGTGGAGCGCGAGCGTCTGCCAGTAGCCCTCGACGAGCCCCTTCATGAAGTGGCCGGCGACGAAGTAGGTCGGGAGCCGGTAGGCGAGCTCCTCGGCGGCCGGGAGGCCGTGGGCCGCGAGGTGCTCGCGGACGGCGGCCCCGATCCGATCGATGCGGGCCTGCACCGCCGCGTTGGGCGCGAGGTCCGAGGCCTGCGCCGGCGGCGCCCCCGCGCCCCGCCACAGCCAGGGCTCGAGCGCCCCGAGCTCGCGCTCGAGCTCCTGCGCGAGCCGCGCGCCGAGCGCGCGGGTCCCCTGCTTCAGGCCGGAGACCGCGGCGTCGTCGAGCGCGTCGGCCGCCGGCGCCTGCTCGAACGCCCGGCGCGCGGCCCGCTCGACGAAGACCGGGACGTCGGCGCGGAGGACGGCCAGCATGTCGCGCACGTCGCGCGCGAGGCGCGCCTCGAGCTGCTCGAGCGTGGCGCGGTCGGCGGCCTCGTCGCCGGCCTCCTGCCTCCCCTCGGTCATGTGCCCTCCCGCGCCGCGCGCGAACGCGAGGTCGAGGGTAGCACGCACGCGCGCGCGGCCCGATCGGGGCCCGACTACGCGTCGTCGTCGTCGTCGTCGTCCGGCTGGCTCAGGTCGAAGCCGGCGGGCGGGCCGGCCCAGGAGGGCCCTGGCGGGGCGATCCTGCGCACGCCGGGCGGGAGCGGGCTCGCGGGCGGTGGCCCGGCGGCTGCGGGGGGATCGGCCCAGGAGGGCCCTGGCGGGGCGATCCTGCGCACGCCGGGCGGGAGCGGGCTCGCGGGCGGGGGCCCGGCGGCGGCGGGCGCTGGCGCGCCCTGGTCGTCGTCCTGCTCGTCGGGCCGCCCGAACGGGAGCGGCTCGCGCCACGCGCGCCGGGTCTCCTCGCGCGCGCGCCGCAGGAGCAGCGCGCGGAACGCCTGGTCCTCGAGCCACGCCTTGAGCTCGCGCGACGCCTTCGCGATCGTCCGCGGCGGCCGCAGCGCGTCGGGCGTCTCCGCGGCGGCCCCGAGCCGGTAGGGGTCCAGGGCGCGGAGCCGGAACGGGGCGTCGTCCTCGATCCGCTCGACGTTCCACAGGTGGAACGGCTTCTGGCAGTCCTGGAGCCCGTCGCGGACCCCCTTCGGGAACCGCGCCCGGAGCGCCGGCGGCCGCGCCCGGCGCGTCACCGCCTCGACCCGGGCGGCGCCGGCCGCGCCGCGCCGCGCGGCCAGGTCGCCGGGCGTGCGCACGCGGCTCCAGGGCGGGGCGACCTCGCCGTC
>JANJTH010000543.1 GCA_024711205.1 Planctomycetota bacterium
CGCGACGGTGGCCGCGACGTCCGTCACGGGCCCGAGCGCGGGCGCGCCCAGGGCCGCCCGCGCGTGGGCCTTCCCTGCCTGCCGACGCGCGCCGTCGGGCCGCCCCCGGCGCGAGAGCTCGCGCGCCGTCGCCGCGTGCACGAGCGCCTGCGCGGCCAGCCGCGCGGGCCCGTCGTGGAGCGCCCGCCAGGCGTCCTCGAACGCCTCGTGCGCGGCGAACCACGCGCCCGCCTCGAGCGCCACGAGCCCGCGCGCGAGCGCCGCGTCCACGTCGGGCGCGGACGAGGCCAGCGGTCGCGCAGGGTCGGGCTCGCCTCTCGAGGTCGGTGCCGAGCGCCAGCCCCGGGCGCCCGGGGCCGCGCTCGAGGTCTGCGGCCCGCGCTCGCGGTCAGGCTGGCGCACGGCCGACCTCAGCGCCCCAGGCCGCGATCCGGGCCCTCGCCCAGGCGGCCTCGTCGGGCGCGAGGGGCGGGACGGGGGAGGCCGCGTAGTCGATCCGACGCGCGTACGCGCCGGCCTCGTAGGCGAGGGCGAGCGCCGCGGGCAGGTCGAGGACGACGTCGGGGTCGGGCGCCGCGAGCGGCACCGCGACGCGCGGGAGGGGGTCCTGGAGCGCGCGCTCGTACACCTCGCGCTGCGACCTTCGGTCGGCGCGCGCGACGACGACGCGGTAGGCGGTCCGGGCCGCCCGCGAGGCCGGGACCGCGACGGTGGGCGCTCCGCCGCGCAGCAGGTCGAGCTCGAGCAGGTGCGCGGCGGAGCCGAGCACCTCCTGCTGCTTGCGGAGGTACTCCTCGCGGCCGGCGCCGGGGCGCTTGTTCGCGGGGGAGAGCACCTCGATCACGGTCACGACGCGGTGCTCCCGATGGAGGTCCCGGACCTCGAGGAACGGCTCGCGGACCTCGAGCTCGTCGAGCAGGACGATCGCGGGCGCGTCCGCGACGGCCGCGCCGGCCGCCCCCGCCGCCGACGTCGGCGACCCGACCGACGCGACGGGCGACCGCTCCCCCGGGCGCTCGATCACGACCGCGTCGGGGCCTAGCTGTCCGGCGACGGGCGCCTCGAGGTAGACGCGCTCGCCGAGCGCCACGTAGTAGCGGGGTCCGACGCGCTCCTGGAGCTGTCGGCGGAGCTGGGCCGCCAGCTCGTGATCCACGTCGGGCCAGAGCGCCGGGTGCTCCAGGTAGGGGTCCATGCCCGGGAAGGGGCTCGGCACGCTCTCCTCGCACTCCCCAGCGTACACGGTCGCGGGCGTGGCCGCGCCCGGGCTACTTCGCCTCGGCCCGGGCCACGCGCAGGACGAGCTCGATCTTCTGCTGCGACCTCGCGTCGGGCGGGAGCTCGCCCATCATCGCCGCGATCATGGGGGGGATCGGCCCCTCCATGTCGATCGTGTGCTTCACCTCGCTCTCGCGGAGCGCGCCGGCGGCCGGGTCGAACTGGACCGCGTGCGTGACCTGCTTGCGCTTGACCTCCATCTTCTCGGCCATCTGGCGCTGCATCTCGCGGGCCATGCCGGCCATCGCGTCCTCGCCGGCCTCGCCCTTGCCCTCGTCGCGCACGAGCTCGACCTCGCCCGTCGAGCGGCCCGTGAGCCGCACGACGCCGTCGCCCGCCCCGCGGTGGGCCTGGTTCGACGTGAAGCGCATGGTCCCGATCCGCGGGAGGACCTCGGCGTAGGTCCGCGTCCAGGTCGCGCCCTCGGCCGCGTCCGCCGCCTCGGGGAGCACGTTCCGGGTCACCTCGAGCGCGCTCTTGATCGACGCGTCCGTGAACACGACGCTGAGCTGCGTCGCGAAGGTCTGCGCCATGCCGCCCGCGTCGGGCATGCCGCCGCGGCGCCGGCGCCCCCCCGCGGCGGGCTTGTCGTCCGCGGGCTTGCCGTCCGCCTTGGCGGCCTCGATGAGCGCCGCGCGGATCGCGTCGCCGCCCGTGACCGCCGTGACCGCGCCGGCGGGCGTGATCGTGAAGGTGTAGGTCTTGCCGACGAGGTGCCGCATGAAGCGCAGCGGGCTGCCGGCGTCGTCGGTCGCCGAGTCGTAGGCCATCTCGCCCATCATCATGCCCATGGCGACCTGGCCGCGGATCGTCGTGATCGTCGCCTCGACCGTCGCGGCGCCGTCGGGGGCGACCGCCGTCACCTTCTCGTCGACCCCGTAGACCAGCTCGACCGTGGTCGTCTGGGGCGGGATCAGGCCCGAGAAGTCCTGGGTCTGGACGAGGCGCCAGGTGCAGGCCTGGCGCTGGGTCTTGCCGACCTCGAACGCGTAGCGCAGCCCGGCGCGGGCGCGGGACTCCTGCGCGGGCGCGGCGCCCAGGGCGAGGACGGAGAGGGCGGCGGCCAGGGCGAGCGGACGGCGGGCGAACACGGGGCACCTCGGGGCCGGCGGCGCCGGCGCGGCCGGCATGCTACCCGCGTGCGGAGCGTTTCGCGCCGGGGGCGGCCCCGGTAGAGTCCCGCGCCCGGCGCCCGCGGGGCCCGCCTGCCGAGGTCGCGCGCGGAGGGTCACGCAGTGAAGGTCAGCCCGTGAAGGTCATGAAGTTCGGCGGCTCCTGCCTCCAGAGCCGCGCCGGCCTCGTCCGCATGACCGCCCTCGTCGCGGCCGAGCCCCGGCCGCTCGTGATCGTGCTCTCGGCGCTCAAGGGCGTCACCGACGCGCTCTACGCGCTCACGGACGCCGCGGCGCGCGGGGAGCCCGCCGACGTGGGCCCGCTCCGCGCGCGGCACGAGGAGGCCCTCCTCGACCTCGCGGGCGAGCACCGCCGGCAGGCCGAGGCGGCGCTCGCGCCGCTGTTCGGCGAGCTCGAGCGCTGCCTCGGCGGCGTGCTCGCGCTCGGCGAGGCGACCGAGCGCACGCGCGACCGCGTGGTGGGCCTGGGCGAGCGCCTCTCGGTCGCGCTCGCCGCCGCCCACCTCGCGCAGGCCGGGATCCCGGCGGCGGTCCGCGCCGGCGCCGAGGCCGGCATCCTCACGACCGACGAGCCGGGCGACGCGCGGCTCCTGCCGGGGGCCGCCGCGGCGGCCCGGTCAGCCCTCGGGGACCCCGCGGCGGCGGTGGTGTGGGTCGTCCCGGGCTTCGTCGGCCAGGACGCGCGCGGGCGCTGGACGACGCTCGGCCGGGGGGGCTCCGACACGACGGCGACGTTCCTCGCGGCGGCGCTCGGCGGGGTGGCCATCCTCTGGAAGGACACGCAGGGCCTGCTCACGGCCGACCCGCGGGTCGTCGCGCGGCCGCGCGTCCTCGGGCGGCTCGAGTACCTCGACGCGCTCGAGCTCGCCCACTACGGGCTGCCGGCGATCGCCGAGAAGGCGATCCACCCCGCCCGGCGCGCGGGCGCCCCGATCGAGATCCGCAGCTTCCTCGACGCGGACGCGCCGCCGTCCCTGATCGGCGCCGCCCCCGGGACCGAGCTCGCGATCGCCTGCGTGCCCGAGGTCGTCATGCTCGACCTGCTCGAGCTCGCGGGCGACATGGCGCTCACGAGCGAGGCCGCCCAGGGCAGCGAGCGCGGCGCGCTCCGCGCGCTGCACGGGATCGGGCGCTGCCTGGAGGCGCTCGCGGACGCGGGCGTCCTCCCGCTCATCCTCACGGAGGCCTCGCCGGCCGGCGAGGCGACGGTCGCGATCAAGGCCCGGCACGCCCCGGCCGTGGCGGCCGCGCTCGCGCGGCGCGCGCCGGACCTCGAGGTCCGCATGCGAGACGGCTTCGCCGCCGTCTCGCTCGTCGGGTCCGCCATGCGCGGGCGCGTCGGGTTCGCGGCCTCGGTCTTCGCGTGCCTCGCGGCCGAGGGCGTGAACATCGAGGCGATCGCGCAGACGGCGTCCGAGCGGAACATCTCGGTGATCGTCGGGCGCGCCCAGGCCCACGCGGCCGTGCGCGCGCTCCACGCCCGGTTCGTCGAGGCCCCCGCCGGCGCCTGACCAGGGCCCGCGGAGGGCCCGGCGGCTACTTCTTCCTGGCCCTGCCCTTCGCGGCGGCGGCGGCCGAGCGGAGCAGGTCCTCGACCTCGAGCTCGTTGAGCCCGAACTTCGGCCCCAGCCGCTGCACGAACGCGAGCTCGGCCTCGTCGATCTCGCCGTCGGCCGCCACGACGTCGACGATCTGGCGGAACAGGACGGACCGGTTGCGTGGGTCGCTCGGGACGGCGACGTCCACGTGGGCGCCGCGCTCCACCTCGGAGAGCACGGTGTCGGTCTGCTTGGCGGTGAGCCCGAACTCGGCGCCCGCGCGGCGCAGGACGGCGCGCTCGGCGTCGCCGATCTGGCCGTCGGTGCGGGCGGCGTGGGCCACGAGGCGGAAGCGGTCGATCGGGTCCATGCGCGCGCCCTCCGGGCGCCGGGGGGTCAGGCCGCCGGCGTGGACGGGGAGGATACCGGGCGGGCCGGGCAATGGGGACAGCGAGCCCACGTGGCCGCGTGGAGGTGCCCGGCCGGGCAGCGGCGGGAGAGCGCCCCCGGCGCGGCGTCGACGTCCCCGGGGAGCGTCACGCGCTGGGCCGCCTCGTCGGCGAGGGCCGCCAGGGATCGGCGGACGAGGGCGAACAGCCCGACGGCCGCGAAGGCGTGCAGCACCCCCGAGGCGAGGGCGAGCCCGCGCGGGTCGAGCGTCGCCAGGACGCCGGTCGTCGGCTCGACCGCGAGGACGACCGCGCACGCCGGGTTGAGCGCGAGCGCGACCTCGAGGAGGATGGACGGCGCCCCGAGCGTCCGCAGGAACGCCACGCCGAGGATCGGGAGGAGCCAGGGCACGGCGAGGAGCCCCACGGCGAGCGGCAGGGGCCGGGTCGTCGCGAGGACGCCGTCGGCCTGGCCCGCCGGCGCGCCGAGGGCGTGCAGGTGCGCGAGCTGCGCGATGCCGGCCGTGACGAACCACGCGGCCACGAGGACGAGCCCGGCGAGCGCGAGGCTCGGGCCTCGCCCGCTCGGGCCCCGGGCCAGCTCGAGCGCGAGCGCGCCGGCCACGAGCGCGGGGCCGAGGAGCAGCGTCGCGCGCGCTCGGCGCTCCCGGGCGAGCGGCGGGTCGTCCTGCCCGCGCCGGGCCAGCCCACGGGCGAGGTCCACGCGCGGCGTCGGGGTCTCGAGCGCGAGCAGCCCGAGCAGCACGGCCTGGAGCGCGATGCGGAGCCCCGCCCCGCCCTCGCCGCCGAGGTCGTCCGCGGGGTCGGCGAAGCCGCACAGGCCGACGCACAGGCCGACGCACGCGACCACGGCCGCCGCGGGCGTGAGGCCGAGGAGCGCGACGGGCTCGTCGTCGAGGCGGCGCGCGAGGCCCACGAGGAGGGCCGCGGCCAGGGCCGCGAGCACGGGCACCTGGAGGACCTCCCCGGGCAGGGCGACCCCGCCGAGGACGACCTCGAACTTCAGCCGCAGGTTGCCGACCCAGCCCGCGAACAAGCGCGCCGGCCCGAGCGCGCCGAGCGCCCCGAGCCCCTCCCCCAGGCCGGCGCTCCCGAGGATCCCGCCCGCGAGCGCGGGCAGGAACGCGTAGCCGCCCGCGTTCTGGGGCTTCCCCGAGGCGCCGAACAGGCCGGCGCACAGCCCGTAGACCAGCCCGAGCAGCGCGAGCGTCGGGAGGGGCGCGAGCGCCTGCGCGACGAGCTGGTGATGCGCCGCGCCCGCGAGCAGGACGGGCGCGGTCGCGGCGAGCACGAGCGCGGGGACGACCGCGGCCTGGGCGACGAGCCCGAGCGCGAGCTCGAGGCCGGGGACGCCGGCGGTGCGGAGCGCGGAGAGCTGCCCGCGCTGCACGCCGAGGGCGACCCGACGCGCCACACCGGTGGGGAGCGCGAGCAGGCACGCGACCGCCCACGTGGCGTGCGCCAGGCCCAGGAGGGCGCGCTGGACCTCCCGCGTCGGGCTGGCCGCCTCGGCGACGGTGACCAGGGCGGCGAGCCCGTAGACGCAGAGGGCCAGGGTCGCCGCGCGGACGAGCCCGCGCCGGCGGAGCTCGCGCGCGACGCCCCAGCGCACGAACGGGGCCAGGATGGCGCGCCTCACGGCGCCACCGCCTCGTCCTCGGCGGCCCCGACGAGCGCGCGCAGCCGGCCGGCGTCGGGGAGCTCGGCCTTGCGCCGGCCGCCGAGCGAGGCCGAGACCCGCAGGTACAGGTCCTCGAGCCCGGCCGCCCGGGGCGCCACGCCGCAGACCGCGACCCCGGCCTCGACGAGGTGCCGGACCACCGCGGCGGCCGCGCGGGCCACCTCCACGCCGTCGGCGGCGGCCGCCGCCCCGGGGCGCCCGACCGGAGCGAGCTCGAGCTCGAGCCGACCGGGCAGGGCGCCGTCGGCGGGCGGGGTCGACCGCGCCCGCGCCGCGGCGACGCCGGGGGCCGCCCGCGCGGCCGCGAGCGCGGGCTCGAGCGGCCCCAGCACGTCGACGTCCAGGACGCGCGCCGGCGTGAGCCTGGCCGTGATCTCGTCGATCCGGCCGCTCACGAGCATGCGCCCGCGCTCGATGATCCCGACCGAGTCGCACATGTCGGCCAGCTCGGCCAGGATGTGCGACGAGATCACGACGGCCTTGCCCAGGTCGCGCAGCGCGCGCACGACCTCGCGCAGCTCGATCCGGGCGGCCGGGTCGAGGCCCGAGGCCGGCTCGTCGAGCAGGAGCACGAGCGGGTCGTGCACGAGCGTGCGCGCGAGCAGCGCGCGCTGCTGCCAGCCCTTCGAGAGCTGATCGGCGCGCTTGCGCCGGTGCTCGTGGAGGCGCGTCAGCTCGAGCGCCCGCTCGACCATGTGGCGCGGGCGCGCGACCTCGTGGACGCGGGCGTGCAGCTCGAGCGCCTCCACCACGGTCAGCTCGGGGTCGAGCTCGACCGGGTCGGGCATGAACCCGAGCAGGCGGCGGGCCGCGCGCGGCGACCGCTCGGCGTCGACCCCGTCGACGCGGATGCGCCCGGCGTCCGGGCGCTCCGCCGTCGCGAGGAGCCGCAGCGTGCTCGACTTCCCGGCCCCGTTCGGCCCGATGAACCAGTAGGCGGAGCCGCGCTCGACCGTGAGGTCGAGCCCCTGGACGGCCGGGACCCGCCCGTAGAGCCGCCACAGGTTCGTCGCCTCGAGCGCCGGCGGCACGGGACTCCTCCGCGGGCCGCGATCTTGACCGCCCGCCGCGCGGAGGACCAGCGGGTCGTGACGCGGGGCCCCCCCTCGCCCCGGCGAGCGCCGAGCGGACCCCGGTCGTGGTCGCCTTCGTGCCCGGCCCTGCCCGCGCGCGTCGCGCGCGGGCGGTGGCACCTCCCGCGCGCGTGCGGCGCGGGTTAGAGTGAGCCTCGCGGCGGGCGATCACGCGCGCCCCCGCGAAGGAGCCTCCGATGGTCCGTCCGCTGGTCCGTCCGCTCGCCCTGTCCTGCCTCGCGCTCGCGCTCGGCGCCGGCGCGGCCCTGGCCGACACGGTCACGCTCAAGAACGGGCGCGAGATCCACGGCAAGCTCGTCGAGGAGCGCAAGGACGAGATCGTGATGAAGATCGAGGGCGGCCTGCTCCCGATCCCGAAGCGCGACATCGCGACCTTCACCGAGAACGAGAACTTCGGCCGCTACGGCGGCCGCCCGCGCGCGGGCGACGTCGCGCCCCCGGCGCCCCCCGCGCCCGCGCGCCCGGGCGACAAGCCCGGCGCGGGCGGGGAGCCTGCCCCCGGCGAGCCGGCGCCCGGCGCCCGACCCCCGAAGGCGCCCCCGGGCGCGCTCACGAAGGAGGGCTGGACCTGGGCCGCCGGGGTCCCCGAGGCCAAGGTCGAGGAGCTCACGCCGGTCCGCGACAAGCTGCTCGAGGAGCTCGAGAAGCTCGGCCCGACCGCGAAGGAGCGGCTCGAGAAGGCGACGCCGAACGCGGAGGAGCGGGCGGACATCGCGCAGTTCATCCAGCAGTTCGCCCTCCGGAACCGGCGCGCCAACGCCCAGAGCGGGCGCGGCCGCGTCGGCGGGAACCGCGCGATCATCCGGGGCAACGCGCGGGAGAGCCTCGTCGAGCACGGCGCGAAGGCGCTCGAGCAGCTCAAGCAGGCGCTCACGGGCGACAACCTGAACACGCGCCGCTACTCCGCGGAGACGCTCAAGGAGATCGCGCCGGGCGGCGAGGGCGAGGACCGCAAGGACGTGCAGTGGTTGATGTACCACCACGACATCCCCGGGGCGCTCCTCACGCTGTTCGACTTCCAGGACGACATGATGGCGCCCTTCTTCCGCAAGGAGGCGCACGAGACGCTCGCCGCGGTCACGGGCCACGACAAGATCGCCTACCCCGAGTCGACCGAGGCCATGCGCACGCCCGAGGAGACGCAGGCCATGCGTGACTGGCAGCAGTACTGGCAGCGGGAGCGCGCGCGCTGGACGAAGGCGGAGAAGGACAAGGACGAGCAGCGCAAGGTCCTCACCGAGAAGCTCGAGAAGGTCCGCGCGGGCCAGGCCCCCGAGTAGGCGCGGCGGCTCAGCCGGGCGCCGCGCGGCCCGCGCACCACGCGCGGATCGCGGCGGGGTACGCCTCCCGCTCGGCCTCGAACACGCGGGCGGCGAGCGTCGGCACGTCGTCGCCCTCGAGCACGGGCACGGTCCGCTGGAGCAGGACCGGCCCGTGGTCGTACTCGTCGTCGACGAGGTGGACCGTGCAGCCCGTCTCGCGCGCGCCGGCCGCGAGCACGGCCGCGTGCACGCGGTCGCCGTAGAAGCCCTTCCCGCCGAAGGCCGGGAGGAGGGCGGGATGGATGTTCAGGACGCGCCCGCGGAAGTCGGCGGGGATCGGGCGGAGGAGCGCCAGCCAGCCGGCGAGGAGCACGAGCTCGGCCCCGGCCTCGCGGCAGGCGTCGAACACCTCCGCCGTGAAGGCCGCCGTCGAGGCGGCCCCGCGGCGGGCGACCACGCGCGCGGGCACGCCGCGGCGCCGGGCGCGCTCGAGCCCGAACGCGTCGGGCCGGCTCGCGACGACGAGCGCGACCTCGAGCGGGAGCGTCCCCGCGGCCGCGTGCTCGAGCAGGCCCTCGAGCGTCCGCCCCGAGCCCGACACGAGCACCGCCGCCCGCGCCCGGCCCCCCGCGCGTCCGGCCCCCTCGTGCTGCGCGTCTGGCATGGCGAGGACGATACCCGCTCGCCCCGCGGCGGGGCCGCCCGGCGCCTCGGCCCTCGCGCCGGGGCGCCCACTTCCGCAAAGCCTTGTCTCGCGGGGCCGGCCCGCTAGGATCGGACGTCATGAGCACCCTGGGCAAGCGGTTCGCCGCCCTCCCGGCGGACCGCCCGCCGGCCGAGGCCGAGGGGGCCGTCGCCGCCTTCTGGCGCGAGGCCCGCATCTTCGAGAAGTCGCTCGAGCGCACGCGCGGCGGCCCGCCGCACGTGTTCTACGAGGGCCCGCCGACGGCGAACGGGATGCCGCACCACGGGCACGTGCTCACGCGCGCGATCAAGGACCTGTTCCCCCGCTACAAGACCATGTGCGGGTTCCACGTCGACCGGAAGGCCGGCTGGGACACGCACGGGCTCCCCGTCGAGCTCGAGGTCGAGAAGGCGCTCGGGCTCGAGGGCAAGCAGGACATCGAGCGCTTCGGCGTCGCGCCGTTCATCGACCGCTGCAAGGAGTCGGTCTGGAAGTACAAGGGCGAGTGGGAGCGGCTGACCGAGCGGATCGGCTTCTGGATCGACCTGAGCGCGCCCTACATCACCTACGCGCCCGAGTACGTGCAGAGCGTGTGGTGGGCGCTCGAGCGGCTCCACGCGCAGGGGCTGCTCTACCGCGGGCACAAGATCCTGAACTGGTGCCCGCGCGACATGACCGGGCTCTCGGCCGCCGAGGTGGGCCAGGCCCAGCTCGAGGTCACCGACCCGGCGGCGACGGTCGCCTTCGCGCTCGAGCCCGCGGCCGCCGACCCGGATGGCGCCGGGGGCGGTGACGCCGGCGGCGAGCCCGAGCACGCGCTCGCCTGGACGACGACGCCCTGGACGCTCGTGAGCAACGTCGCGCTCGCGGTCCACCCCGACCTCGAGTACGCGTGGGTCCGCCACGAGGGCAAGACCTACGTGCTCGCGGCCGCGCGCGTCGCGGCCGTGCTCGGCAAGAAGGCGGAGGTCGTGCGCACGGCGCCCGGGCGCACGCTCCTCGGCCGGCGCTACCGCCCGCTCTACGAGCACCACGGCGCGCTCGACGCGTCCGCGCACGTCGTCGTCGCGGGCGACTTCGTGACGACGGGCGACGGCACGGGGATCGTCCACTGCGCGCCCGCGTTCGGCGAGGACGACCAGCGCGTGTGCCGGGACGCGGGGCTCGCGTTCGTGTGCCTCGTCGGGCCCGACGGGCGGTTCGTCCCGGGCGCCGGGCCGTTCGCCGGCATGTGGTTCAAGGACGCCGACAAGGAGGTCCGGCGCGACCTCCGCCAGCGCGGGCTGCTCGTCCGGGACGAGCAGTACGTCCACAACTACCCGCACTGCTGGCGCTGCGGGACGCCGCTCCTCTACTACGCGCGCGAGGCGTGGTTCATCCGCACGACCGCCGTGAAGGACCGCCTCGTCGCGCTGAACCAGGGGATCGCCTGGGCGCCCGAGCACATCCGCGACGGGCGGTTCGGGGACTTCCTCGCGAACAACAAGGACTGGGCGCTCTCGCGCGAGCGCTACTGGGGCACGCCCCTCCCGATCTGGGAGTGCGCGGCGCAGGCGTGCGACGGGCGCGTGGTGGTCGGCTCGCTCGCGGCGCTCCGCCGCCTCAACCCGGCGGTCCCCGAGGACCTCGACCCGCACCGGCCCGGGATCGACGCCGTGACCGTGCCGTGCCCGAAGTGCGGGGGCGAGGCCCGGCGCGTCCCGGACGTGATCGACTGCTGGTTCGACTCGGGGGCCATGCCGTTCGCGCAGTGGGGCTACCCGCACCAGCCGGGCTCGGAGGCCCTGTTCGAGCGCAACGCGCAGGCCGACTTCATCAGCGAGGCGATCGACCAGACGCGCGGGTGGTTCTACACGCTCCACGCGATCTCGACGCTCCTGTTCGACCGCCCGGCCTTCCAGCGCTGCCTCGTGCTCGGGCACGTCCTCGACGCGCAGGGCAAGAAGCTCTCGAAGAAGGACAAGAACTACACGCCGCCGGCGGCGCTGATCGAGCAGCACGGCGCCGACGCGGTGCGCTGGTTCTTCTACGCGAACATGACCCCCGGCCAGGGCGTGCGCTTCGTCGACGACGCCGTGCGCGACGCGCGGCGGACGTTCCTGCTCAAGGTCCTCAACGTCTACAAGTTCTTCGAGGAGTACGCCTCGTCGGACGGGTTCGACCCGCGGCCCGGCGGGACCCCGCGCGCGGCCGTGGCCGACCGGGAGCCGCTCGACCGCTGGATCGTGTCCGAGCTGCACCGGGCGACCGAGGACGTCCGGCGCGCGCTCGACGGCTACGACTTCCACGCCGCCGCGACGACGCTCGAGGCGTTCGTCGACGCGCTCTCGAACTGGTACGTGCGCCGCTCGCGCGAGCGCGGCTGGCGCCCGCCCGCCCCCGAGGACGCCTCGAAGTGGGCGTTCTGGTGGACGACGTGGGAGGTCCTGGGCGCGCTCGCGCGCCTGCTCGCCCCGTTCACGCCGTTCCTCGCCGACGACCTGCACCGCGTGCTCGAGCGCGAGCCGCTCGGCGTCGGCGCGCCCGGCGGCCCGCAGGAGAGCGTGCACCTCGAGGCCTACCCGGCGCCCGACCCGGCGCTGCGCGACCCGGCGCTCGAGGCCCGGATGCGGCTCGCGCGGCGCGTCGTGAACCTGGGCCTCCAGGTCCGCACCCAGGCGCGGCTCAACGTGCGCCAGCCGCTCCGGCAGGCCGTCGTGCTCCTGTCGTCCCCGACCGAGGAGGAGGACGTGCAGGCCCTGCGCGCCGTGATCGAGGACGAGCTGAACGTGAAGGCGCTCGTCGTCAGCCGCGAGCACGACCGCTACGTCACGTTCGACGTGCGCGTGCAGTTCCCCCGGCTCGGCCCCCGCTTCGGCAAGCGCCTGGGCGCGGTCCGCAAGGCGCTCGGCGGCGTGGACCCGGGCGCGCTCGCGGCCGCGGCCCGGGCCGGGCGCCCGGTCGAGCTCGCGCTCGAGGACGGGACCGCGGCGGCGCTCGAGCCGGACGACCTCGACGTGCGGCTCGCGGCCCGGGACGGCTTCGCGGCGGCGCAGGAGGGCGGCGCCGTCGTCGTGCTCGACACGACGCTCGACGACGGCCTCCTGCGCGAGGGCCTGGCGCGCGAGCTCCAGGCCCGGATCCAGGGCCTCCGCAAGGAGCTGGCGCTGCCGTTCGACGCGCGGGTCGAGGCCTGGGTGTGGGCCGGCGAGGGCGCGGCCCCCGCGGCCGCGGATGGCGACCTCGAGGCGGTCGTGGCCGCCCACGGCGAGGCGCTCCGCCGCGAGACCTTGAGCGACGCGCTCCGCGTGGCCCCGCCGCCCGGCGACGCCCGCCGGACCGAGGCGTCGCTGGGCGGCCGCGACGTCGTCGTCGCCGTGCGCGTGGTGGGGTGATGGGGAACGAGGCGCTGTCCGAGCTGCTCCCCCTGGCCGTCCTGGTCGAGGACTTCGTGCGCCTCGACCGCGACGCGTGGCTCGCCGCGCACCCCGACGCGATGATCGTGTTCGACGAGCTGGGGCCGAGCGACGAGACGGCCGGGTTCCAGACGCTCAACGTCGGCGGCAAGCAGAAGAAGCCGGCCGCCGAGGGCGAGCCGCAGGACGAGCAGGCCCGGATCCTCGGGCGGCTCGACACGAAGCGCTTCGTGTTCCCGCTCCGCAAGCAGGCCGACAAGTTCGCCTGCATGATCACGGTGGGGCGCGTCGCGACGAACACGCTGCGCCTGAACATCGCGTCCGTCTCCAAGTTCCACGCCTACCTGACGCACGTCGCGCGCGAGGACGCCTGGTACCTGGCCGACGCGAACAGCAGCAACGGGACGTTCCTCGACGGCGCCGAGCTCCCGCCGAGCCACGGGAAGGTCCCGCTGCGGAGCGGGGCCCACCTCCGGTTCGGCCCCGACGTGACGGGCAACTTCTACACGGCCGCCGGCTTCTGGGACCTGCTCCAGCGCCTGCGCGGCGACGCCGGCTCGGGCGAGTACCCGGCCCTCGACGCCGGCCGGGCGCCCGGGCCCGGGGACACGCTCCTGGCCGAGGACGAGTAGCGCCCCGAGCGGGGGCCCCGCCATGTCGAGCGCGTCGGCCGGGAACCGGTTCGGGGAGATCGCCGTGCGCGAGGGCATCGCCTCGCGGCAGGCCGTGCAGGAGTGCCTCGACATCCAGGGCAAGCTCCGCTCGTTCGGGGTCGAGCCGAAGCGCCTCGGCGAGATCATGCTCGAGAAGGGCTACCTGCGCCCCGAGGACGTGCGGGCGATCCTCGACATCCAGAAGGTCGGGGGCTCGCGCATGGACAGCCGCGCGAGCGGCGTCGTGAGCGACATGGGGCGCGCCGTGCGCCGCACGGGCAAGCGGGAGATGACCGCGTCGGTCACGCACGACCTGCCGGCCGTCCGCACGATCCCCGGCTACGAGGTGCTCGAGCTGCTCGGCGAGGGCGGCATGGGCATGGTCTACAAGGCCCGCCAGAAGTCGCTCGACCGCGTGGTCGCGCTCAAGGTCCTCCCGGCGCGCGCCGCGAAGGACCAGGCCTACATCAAGCGGTTCATCGCGGAGGCGCGGACCGTCGCGCGGCTCAACCACGAGAACATCATCGCGGGGATCGACGTCGGCGAGCACCAGGGCACCTACTACTTCGCGATGGAGCACGTCGAGGGCGAGTCGGTGGCCGCCCAGATCGAGCGCCAGGGGTTCATCGAGGAGCGCGCCGCGCTCCAGGTCGGCGCGCAGATGGCGCGCGCGCTCGGGCACGCCCACAAGCACGGGCTCGTGCACCGCGACGTGAAGCCGCAGAACGTGCTCGTGACGAAGGCCGGGCTCGCCAAGCTGTGCGACCTCGGGCTCGCGAAGATGCAGAACGACGCGGCCGGCGACGTCGCGGGCGTGCCCGTGGGCACCCCGCACTACCTGTCGCCCGAGCAGGCCCGGGGCGAGGCGGACGTCGACATCCGCAGCGACATCTACTCGCTCGGGGCGACCCTCTACCACATGCTCACGGGGCGGACTCCGTTCGACGGGCAGAGCCCGATGGTGCTCATGACGAAGCACCTGACCGAGGAGCCCGTCCCGGCGAAGAAGCGCCAGGCGACCGTGAGCAAGGGCGCGTCCGACCTCGTGGCGCGCATGATGGCCAAGGACAAGGAGGACCGGCACCAGACCCCGGCCGAGCTCCTCGAGGACATCGAGCGGGTGCTCGCGGGCAAGAAGCCGGCGGAGGGCGCGACCGGCCGCTCCGGGCGCCGGTCCCGCCGCCAGAGCGGACCGCGCCGGGCCATGGGCGACTCGGGCGAGTCCGGCGCCGCGCCGGTCGCCTCGTCGGCCTCGCAGCGGGCCGACACGGGCCGGCGCGCGCGGCCCCGCGGACGGTTCGTGCGGGGCGGCGGCGCCGGCGACACGGTGTGGGTGCTCGCGGTGCCGGCCCTCGTGCTCCTCATGGCGGGCGCGGCCGTGTGGGTGTTCACGCAGGTCTCGCTCCCCCCGCCCCCGGTCCGCCCGCTGGTCGAGGACCCGGAGGCCGACGGCCTGCTCCGCGAGGCGCGCACGCTCGACCGGACCGACCCGGCCGGCGCGCGAGCCAAGTACCAGGAGATCGTGCAGCGGTTCCCCGGGACGCACGCGGCGACGCTCGCGCGCGAGTACCTCGACGAGCGCTAGCCCCCCAGCCTCGGCGCCTCCGGGCTGCAGGTCACCTCTTCACGCTCCCGCGGTCTCGCAACCCCGTCGCACCTTCTTCCTTGCCCTTGCCCTTGCCCTCCCTTCTTCCTCTTCCCCCCCGGCCCCATGTCCCTCCCCGCTCCCACCCCCGCCGCCCCCTCCGTCCTCGACGTGCTCCGCGACCCCTTCGGCACCGTCGCCGGGGTGCGCGCCGAGCACGGCTGGGCCCGCCCGTGGCTCCTCGTCGCGGTCGCGGGCGTCCTGTACGGCGTCCTCGTCCTCGCGCGCTTCGACCTCGCGGCGATCCAGGCGGCGCGGTCCGCCCGCGAGCTCGACCGCTTGCCGGCCGCGCAGCGCAAGGAGCTCGAGCGGCCCGAGATCGCCGAGTTCGTGGAGAAGGGTGCGCGCGCGAAGGCGCTCGGGACGAAGGCCTGGCTCGTCCTCGGCCCTCCCGTCGCCGGGCTGGCGCGCATCGGGTTCACCGCCGCCTTCGTCCTCGCGGTCTGCGCGCTCCTCCGCGGGCGAGGCGCGGTCGTCGAGCCCCGCCTCGCCGCGGTCGTCGCGGCCCACGCGGGCCTCGTCGACCTCGTGGGGCTGGCGGCGCAGGCCGTGTCCGCCGCAGCGGGGCACCCCGCCCCGCTGACCAGCCTGGCCCACCTGGCCGACGACTTGACCCAGCCGGCCGCCTTCGCGGCCCTCTCGCGCCTCGACCCGGTGCTCCTGTGCGGCTGGCTGGCCCTCGCGGGTGGGCTCGCGGGCGCCTGCCGGGTCCCGCGGCGCATCGCCCTCGGGCTCGCCCTCGGCGGGTGGGCGGCGGTCTCCGCGCTCGCCGTGGCCCTGGGCGCGCTCGCGCAGCTCGCCCAGGGCCTGTCGAAGGGCGGCGCGTGAGCGCGGCGGAGGACCCGACGGCGCCGCGCGACGCGTCCGATGGCGCCTCGCGGCCGGCCTCCGCGGAGGGACCGGCGGGCTCCGGCGCCGATGCTCCGCCTGCGCCCGGCGCCTTCGCCGACCGGCCGCCCCCGGGGCCGGGTCTCGGCGGAGCCTCGCCGGCCCCCCCCGCGACGCCCCCCCCGCGCCGCGGGCTCGGCCTCCTCGTGCTGACCGCGGGCCTCGCGCTCGCGTTCGCGTTCATCCCGCCCCGGCACCCGCTCGCCGTCGAGTCGTCCTCCGGCGGCGCGCGCCCCGCCCGGGGGGCGGGCGGCGGCGACCGCGTCGAGGTCGCGCGGCCCCGGCGCGGCCCGATCGTGGCCCGGGTCGAGGCGTCGGGCACGATCCGCTGCGGGCGCGAGGTCGGGATCGGCGCCCCGTTCGAGGGGCGCGTGCTCGAGCTCGTGCGCGACGAGGGCGACCCCATCGAGGAGGGTGGGGTCGCCTTCCAGCTCGACCCGACCGAGCACCGGGACCGCGTGGCCGAGGCCGAGATCGACCTGGCCCGCAAGCGCTCGGCGCTCGCCGAGGCCGAGCAGGAGCGCGACAAGGCCCAGCGCGAGCTCGAGGACGCCGCGCTCGAGTCGTCGGAGGTGACCGAGGCCCGGCTGCGCGTCCGCCAGAGCGAGCTCGAGGCCCAGCGCGCGCGCGCGCAGCTCGACGCGGCGGAGAGCAAGCTCACGCGGACGCGCACGCTCCGCCAGCAGGGGATCGGCACCGACCTCGACGTCGAGACGGCCCAGGGCGAGCAGCGCGTGTCGGCGATCGGCGTGCGGATCGCGGAGGAGCAGCTCGCGCTGACCCGCGAGACGCTCGGGTTCCGCGAGCGGGCGCTCCGGCTCGTGCGCGCGGCCGCCGCGGAGGGCCTCGCCGTCTCGCGGGCCCGGCTCCTGCGCGCCAGGGCCGACCTCGACGCCGCCGAGGTCGCGCTCGCGCGCGCCCGGCGCGACCTCGAGCGCTGCGCGATCCGCTCGCCGATCGCGGGCGTCGTGACCGGGCGGTCGATCAACCAGGGCGACCTGGTGGGCCGCGCGGCGGCGGGCGAGGCCCACGTGATCGTGAGCGACCTCGCGCGCCTCTACGTCGAGGTCGACGTCGACGAGACCGACGTCGTGCGCGTCCAGGCCGGGCAGCCGGCCGTGGCCCGGGTCGGCGCGCTCGTGCGCGCGGGCGGCCCCGAGCGGCTCGACGGCGCGGTCCTCGACGTCGGCATGCGGGCCGCGACGAAGCAGGGCCAGGAGGTGCCGACCTTCCGCGTGCGCGTGCTCCT
This sequence comes from Planctomycetota bacterium, assembly GCA_024711205.1. GTDB lineage: Bacteria > Planctomycetota > J058 > J058 > J058 > JANJTH01. The sequence goes on from JANJTH010000543.1 coordinate 16,912, forward strand.
GCGCCCCGACCAGCCGGGCCACGACAGGCTGCGGCCCGGCATGACGGCCACGGTCACGCTCGAGGTGGCCCGCGAGGACGAGGCGCTCAAGGTCCCGCTGCAGGCCGTCGTCCAGCGCGAGCTGCGCGACCTGCCCGAGGCGGTCCGCGCCGCCGCGCCGCCCGGGGTCCTGGCGGGGCTCGGGCCCTACGACCTCCTCGACGTCGTGTTCACGGTCCAGGGCGACCGCGCCATGGCGCGGATCATCCGCCGCGGGGTCGAGGACACCGACGAGGTCGCCCTCCCGCCCGGCGCGCTCGCCGAGGACGCCGAGGTCGTCGTGGGCCCGTTCCGGCGCCTCACGGACCTCGCCCACGAGGGCGCCGTCACGACCGAGCCGGCCCAGCTCGCGCTCCCGCCCGAGGCCCCCCCGGCGCCGGCGGGCCCGGGGCGGTGAGCCTCGTCGTCGAGAACCTGCGGATCGCGCTCGAGGAGCTGCGCGGGAGCCCGTTCCGCAGCGCGCTCACGACGCTCGGGATCGTGATCGCCGTGTCGGCCGTGATCGCGGTGACCTCGATCGTCCAGGGCGCCTCGCGCTTCATGCTCCAGCAGTTCGAGGGGCTCGGCGCGAACGCGGTCTGGATCTTCCCCCAGCGCCCGCAGGGCCTCGAGGGGCGCAAGCTGGGGCGCGTCGAGCTGACCTGGGCCGACGCGCAGGCCGTCGCGGCCCGCTGCCCGGGCTTCTCGGCCGTCGCGCCCGTGATCGAGCGCGGCTCGACCGTCCGGCTCGGGGCGCGCGAGGCCGCGTCGCGCGTGGCCTGCACGACGCCCGACTGGCAGCGCACGCGGAACTGGTCGACGGCGGCCGGCCGCTTCTTCCTCCCGGCCGAGGTCGACGCGAGGGCCAACGTGTGCGTGCTCGGGGTCAAGGTCCTCGAGAACCTGGGCGCCTCGCGCGAGCGGGCGCTCGGGGCGACCGTGCTCGTGGCCGGCCAGCCGCTCCGCGTGATCGGCCTGCTCGAGGAGAAGGGCGCGCTCCTCGGCGCCTCGCAGGACGACCTCGTCGTCGTGCCGATCTCGACCGGCCTGCGCCTGTTCGGCCAGGGCGCCGGGCGCCGCCTGCTCATCACGGCCCAGGCCCGCGAGCCGGAGCACGCGCAGGCCGCGATCGACCAGGCCCGGTTCGTCCTGCGCCTCCGCCACGGGCTGCGGCGGGGCGACCCCGACGACTTCGGCGTGTTCACCCAGGACGAGTTCCTGGCCAGCTTCCGGCAGGTCAGCGTGATGATCACGGGCCTGATCGGAGGGGTCGTCTCGGTCGCGCTCCTCGTGGGCGGGATCGGGATCATGAACATCATGCTCGTCTCGGTGACCGAGCGCACGCGCGAGATCGGCGTCCGCAAGGCGCTCGGGGCCAAGGGCCGCGACATCCTGCTCCAGTTCCTCGTCGAGGCGGCGACGCTCGGCGCGCTGGGCGGCCTGGTCGGCGTGGCGCTCGGCGCCCTCGGCGGCGCGGCGGTCCGCGAGGTGATCGCCGTGTGGGTCGACTTCCCGCCCGTGTTCGTCTCGCCCTGGAGCGTCGCCCTCGCGCTCTCGTTCTCGGGGACGGTCGGGCTCGTCTCGGGGATCTACCCGGCCTGGCAGGCGTCGCGCCTCGACCCGATCGCGGCGCTCCGGCACGACTAGCGGCCCGGGCCAGGCCGAGCCTTCGGGGCGCCCCCCGCGCCTCGTATAGTCGGGGCGCCCCGCGGCGCGCCCGCGCGGCCGGAGGACCGGTGGACGACCTGCTCGCGCGCGTCGAGCGCCCCAGCCGCTACCTGGGCCGCGAGCCCAACGCGGTGCACAAGGACCCGGCGAGCGTCGGGTTCCGGGTCGCGCTCGCGTACCCCGACCTGTACGAGATCGGGATGTCGAACACGGGGCTGCACATCCTGTATCACATGCTCAACGAGGCCCCCGACGTGGCCTGCGAGCGCGTCTACCTGCCGGCGCGCGACCTCGAGGCCCTGCTCCGGACGGAGGGCCGCCCGCTCACGACGCTCGAGAGCCGGACGCCGCTCGCGGACGTCGACATCCTGGGCGTCCAGATCCCGCACGAGCTCAGCTACGCCAACATCGTCAAGCTGCTCCGGCTCGCGCGCGTCCCCCTGTGGGCCGCCGCCCGCGGGCCCGAGCACCCGCTCGTCCTCGGCGGCGGGCCCGGGGTGTTCGGGGCGGAGCCGGTGGCGCCGTTCTACGACGCCATGCTGCTCGGCGACGCCGAGGAGGCGCTGTGGGAGGTCGTGCGCGTCACGCGCGAGCACCGCGCGCGCAAGGCGCCGCGCGACGAGCTGCTCCTCGCGCTCGCGGGGATCACCGGCGTCTACGTCCCCGGCTTCTACCGGGTCCGCTACGATGACGACGGCCGCGTCGCGGCGATCGAGCCGCGGCGCGGCGCCCCGCCCCTCGTGCTCAAGGCCGTCGTCGAGGACCTCGAGGCGGCCTACTACCCGGACACGGCGATCGTCCCCTACGCGGAGACCGTCCACAGCCGGCTGCCCGTCGAGGTCATGCGCGGCTGCACGGTCGGGTGCCGGTTCTGCCAGGCGGGCATGATCTACCGCCCGCTCCGCGAGCGGACGCCGCGGCGGATCCTCGACCTGGCGAAGTGCGGGCTCGGGGCGACCGGGTTCGAGGACATCTCGCTCCTGTCGCTCGACACGGGCGACTACACCCTGATCGACCCGCTCACGAAGGAGCTCCTGCGCGAGACGGCGGACAAGCGGGTCTCGCTGTCGCTGCCGTCGCTCCGCGCGGGCAGCCTGACCGACGACGTGATCCGCGACATCCAGCGCGTGCGGCGCACGAGCTTCACGATCGCGCCGGAGGCGGGGACGCAGCGCCTCCGCGACGTGATCAACAAGAACATCTCCGACGAGGAGATCTTCGAGACCGTCGAGCGGGTGGCGCGGGCCGGGTGGAGCGGGATCAAGCTCTACTTCATGGTCGGGTTCCCGACCGAGCGCCAGAGCGACCTCGACGGGCTCGTCGAGCTCGTCGACCGCTGCCGGCGGGTCGCGCGGGCGCACGTCCGCCGGTTCGACGTCACGGCATCGCTGGGCACGCTCGTCCCGAAGCCGCACACGCCGTTCCAGTGGGACGCGCAGCTCTCGGCCGACGAGGCGCGCAGGCGGCTCCGCTACGTGGCGCGCGCGCTCAAGGCCCGGCGCATGGGCTGCAAGTACCACGACCCGGTCCACTCGTGGATGGAGGGGATCTTCTCGCGCGGCGACCGGCGCCTCGCGCCCGTGATCGCCGCGGCCGAGGCGCGCGGGGCCGGCTTCGAGTCGTGGAGCGACCAGCTCCGGCTCGACGTGTGGCGCGCCGCGTTCGCGGACCACGGCATCGACCCCGACTGGTACCTCCGCGAGCGGGGGCGCGACGAGCCGCTGCCCTGGGACCACCTGTCCGCGCGCGTGACGAAGAAGTACCTCCAGGGCGAGCGGCGGAAGGTCGATCAGCTCGAGCGGCCGACGACCTTCGACTGCCGCGACGACCTGTGCGCGGGCTGCTCGACGTGCTTCACCGACGACGTGCGGAACCGGCTCGCGAAGTACCACCCCGACCCGTTCCGGGACGGGCGGCGCCTGCCGATCGCGCTCACGAGCCGGGTCGCCATGGGCCACGGCGTGGCCGAGCAGTGGGAGCGCGCGGCGCAGGCGGGGCAGCCGCGCGACCAGGCCGCGCAGGCGGGCGCGGACGCGCTCGAGGCGAAGCGGCGGCGCCGCCGGCCGAGGCAGCCCAACGCGCGCCGCTGGCACGTGACGCCCGGGGCCCCCGGGGCGCC
>JANJTH010000547.1 GCA_024711205.1 Planctomycetota bacterium
CTCGCCGCCGAGGCCTTCGCCGTGGGCGCGGCGCGGGGCCGGGTCCAGCGCGCGCTCGCGCGCCTCGATCGCCCCGCGGGCGCGCCGGTGGGCTTCGGGGAGGCGGCCGCGCGCGCCGAGGCGCTCCTGCTCGAGCGCCGCGCGCGCGAGGCGCGCGAGGTCCTCGACGCGCGGCCGGCGCCCGCGCGCTCGGGGCCGCGGGCGCCGTTCCTGCGGGTGCTCGCGCTCGCCGAGCTCGGGCGCCCGGCCGACGCGCAGGCCGCCCTCGAGGGCGGCCTCGGCGCGGAGGACGACCGGCGGCTGCGGCTCGAGGCCCAGGCCGCGGTGTGGGCGGCGCAGGGGCGCGCGGCCGAGGCGTGGGCCGCGATCGAGGCCCTCGCCCCGGCGCCGGACACCCCCGTCACGGACCTGCTGTTCCGCGCGCAGCTCGCGCGCGGCGCGGGGCGCTCCGACGCGGCCCTCGAGGCGGCGCGGGCGGTCGTCCGCCGCGCGCCGGGGAACCCGGCGGGGCGCGCGGCGCATGCCCTGGCCCTCGCCGGGGTCGGGCGGCTCGGCGAGGCCGAGGCGGAGGCCCGCGCCGCGACCGACCTCGCGCCCGAGGCGCCGATCGGCTGGGACGCGCTCGGGCAGGTCCACGCGCGCCGCCGCGCGCTCGACGCCGCGCTCGCCGCGTTCGAGCGCGCGGTCGACCTGGCCCCGGACGCCCCCGTGTGGCGGGCGAACCGCGCCGTCGCGCGCCTCGCCCGCGGCGACGCCGCCGGCGCGCTCGAGGACGTCGAGCGCGCGCTCGTCGCGACGCCGGGGGAGCCGACGCTCCTCGGCACGCGCGCCTCGGCGCTCGCCGCGCTCGGGCGCCTCGACGAGGCCCACGGCGAGCTCCGCCGCGCGCTCGAGGCGAGCCCCGAGGACGGGCGCCTCTGGTCCAACCTGGCGAAGCTCGAGCTGACGCGTGGCCGCGGAGACGACGCGCTCGTCGCGGCCGTCCGCGCCACCGAGCGGCTCCCGCACGACCCGACCCCGTGGGTCCATCGCGCGCGCGCGCTCGAGGCGCTCGACCGCCCCGGCGAGGCCGCCGCGGCCGTCGAGCAGGCGCTCGCGCGCGACCCCGACCACGTCCCGGCGCTCGGGCTGTCGGCCGTCCAGGCGGCCCGCCGCGGCGACCTCGACGGCGCCGAGGCCGCGCTCGTGCGCGTCACGACGCTCGCGCCCGAGTCGAACCACGGCTGGCAGGAGCTCACGAAGGTCCGCCTGCAGCGGAGGGACGGCGAGGGCGCCCTCGCCGCGAGCGCGCGCCTGCTCGAGCTCGAGGGCGAGCAGGTCGACGCGCTCTTCCTGCGGGCGGCGGCGCTCGATCAGGCGGGCCGCGCCGAGGAGGCGCGCCCCGTCCTGCGTCGGTTCCTCGAGCGGGCCCGTCCCGACGACCCGCGCGCCGCGCGGGCGCGTCGGCTCCTGGAGGCCCCCCCGCGGTAGCCGCCCGGCCGGGGCGCGTCAGCGCGGCGGCGCGGCGCCTGGCGCCTGGCCCGCCTCGAGGAGCTCGAGGACCCGGAGGAGGTCCTGCGTCGGGCGGTCGCCCCCGCCGCGGACCGCGCGCGCGGCCAGCGCGGCCTCCCGCGCGAGGGCGAGCTCGCCGCGCCCGAGGTGGAGGTGCGCGCGGTAGAGGCAGACGTGGTAGCGCTCGACCCCGAGCGGGCGCCGCTCGACCTCGGCGAGCAGGGCGCCGAGCTCGTCCCAGCCCCGCTGCTCGGCGAGGAGCTGCGCGAGGGTCTCGAACACCGCCCCGCGCGCCCCCGCGTCGGTGAGCTCCTCGGCGGACTCGTCGAGCACCTCGTCCACGGCGCGGCGCCGCAGCTCGCGCTCGACCTCGTCCCAGGCGCGGCGCGCCCAGCCCAGGGCGACCGCATCGGGCGGCCCCAGGCGCGCGAGCTCGCGCGCGACCCGCCACCCCTCCGGGTGCCCCTCGGCGTGGAGGCCCTCGTAGAGCGCGCGGCGCCGCGCGGGCTCGAGCTCGGCGAGCAGGCGGACGCGCGCCAGCCGCGCGAAGGCGTGGATGCGCGGCGCGACGGCCGGGCCCGCCGCGATCACCCGCTCCGCGTCCGCGAGGCTCGCCTCGAGCAGCTCGGCGCGCCGCGGGTCGCGCGCCCGCGCGAGCAGCACGTCCGTCCCCGCGATCCGCAGGTGCCGCGCGGCCCAGTCCTCGGGGTGGTCGGCGAGCCAGCGGTCGAGCGTCCCCTCGGCGCACAGGCGCTCGCGCTCGGGGATCGGGGCCACGTGGACGCGGCCGGCGCGGACCGCGAGGAGGAGCGCCTCGAGCCCGAGCAGGCGCTTGCCCTCGGCCATGCGGGCCAGGCCCTCGAGCGAGAGCGGCCCGGCGAGCGCCCCCGGGAGCACGAGCGCGGGGTCGGCCCGGCGCGCGGTCCGCAGCAGGTCGAGCATCCGCGGCCAGTCACGGGCCCCCGCCGCGAGGAGCCCGGCCTGGACGAGGGCGGGCGCGGCCGCGGGCGGGAGCGGGAGCTCGCTCGGGAGGCGCGCCGCGAGGGCCCGGAGGCGCTCGCCGGCGGCGCCGAGGGCGGGGTCGGCGCCGACGAGCGGCTCGAGGGCCCCGGGGCGCC
>JANJTH010000554.1 GCA_024711205.1 Planctomycetota bacterium
CGAGCGCGCGCTCGTCGACGCCGGGGACGCGCGCGGCGACGAGCGCCGCGTGGACCGCGCGGGCCGCCGCGTCGGCGCGCGGGTCGTGGACCGGGCAGGCGGCCACGGGCAGGAGCCTCCGGCTGCCGCGCTCGTAGTGGCCGAGGACGGGCCCGCCGCCCGGCGGGCCCGCGCCGAGCACGTAGTGAGCCTTCGCGCGGAAGCCCCATGGGGCGGCCGGGTCGGCCGGGGCGCCCGGGTCGGGCCCCGGCTCGAGGCCGAGCGCAGGGGCGACCGCGACCTCGCGCCCGAGGGCCCCGCGCAGCGCGCGCGCGACGCGCTCGCGCTTGAGCCGGAGCTGCTCCGCGTAGGCGACGTGCTGCCAGGTGCAGCCGCCGCAGGGGCCGAAGTGCGGGCAGGGCGCCCGGACCCGCGCGGGCGCGGGCTCGAGGACGCGCGTCACCCGGCCCCGGCCGCGCTCGTCGACCTCGACCTCGACCGTCTCGCCGGGGTGCGCGCCCGTGACCGGCACCGCGCCGCCGGCGCCCAGGTCGACGCAGACGTCGCCCTCCTCGGTCCAGGGGCCAGCCACCCCGACCTGGCGAGGCCCCGCCGGCGGTCGGTCGGGCGGGCGCCGCCGGCTCAAGCGGCGGCCGCTGCCGCGCGCTCCGGCCGGTCGGCAGGCCGGGCGAGCTCGCGGGGCGCGCCCGCCCGGGCCGGCTCCTGGGCGCGCGCGCTCGGGCCGGCTCCTGGGCGCGCGAGGAGGGCCTCGAGCGTCGCCGCGAAGCGCGCGGGGTCCTCCTCGTGCGCGCAGTGCCCGCAGTCGTCGAACACCTCGAGGCGGGCCGCGGGCAGCGCGCCCGCGACCGCCCGGCCGTGGCTCCGCAGCGGGAGCACGCCGTCGCGCGCGCCCCACACGACGAGGGCCGGCTGCGCCACGGTCGGGAGCGCCGCCGCGATCGCGCGCGACGCGGGGGCCAGCCCCCGCGCCGTCCGGACCGCGGCCTCGTGGGACCCCGCCCGGTCGAGGGTCGAGAAGCCGAACAGCCGCGCGTCGCACACGGGCCCGCGCTTGTAGGCGGCGAGGCCCAGCGCGCGGCGCTGGAAGGCCGGGTTCGCCGCGGTCCAGCGGAACAGCGGGCCCAGCGCGGGCGCGCCGAGGAGCCGCAGCGGCAGCTCCGGCAGCGGCAGCGGCGCGCCGAGCGGGCTGACCGCGGCGACCCGCTCGACGAGCCCCGGGCGGCGCGCGGCGAGGTCGAGCGCGAGGCCGCCGCCCAGCGAGTTCCCGCACGCGAGCGCGAGGCGCTCGACCCCGAGCGCCGCGAGCGCCCCGTCGACCCACGCCCGGAGGGCCGGGAGCGTGCCGTCGCCGCCCCGGTCGCTCCAGCCGAAGCCGAGCAGGTCGAGCGCGAGGACCCGGTGGCGGGGGACGAGGGCGGCCACGGTCTCGCGCCAGGTCCAGGACGAGTGGAGGAACCCGTGGAGGAGCAGGACGACCGGTCCCTCCCCCACGTCGACGACGTGCGCGCGTCGCGGCTCGAGCGCTCCGTCCGGGCCGCGGACGGGGAGGTCCAGCCACCGGCTGTCTGCGTGCCAGCCCACGGCGCCCCGCCTCCTCCAGAGGGTCCGTCCGGCCCCACTCGGGCCAGCCCTCCGCCAGGGACGGAATAGTCGAGCCGGGCGGGCCTCGCGAGCCAGAGCGCGACCGTGGCTCCGTCACGTCGTGGCGAGCCGTTGAAGCGTCAGGGGTTGACGGTATCCGTCGGATTCCTGACGGGTACGACGTTCCAGGTTCGGCGTGCGATTTCTTGAAGGGGCGCCAAAGTCCGTGCTCCCCCGGGCGGCACGTAAGGTCGTAAGTCTCGCTTTGTCGGTCGCCGGTTTCCTGGCATCGAAGTTGCGGTTTGCGCACGCCTGCCGGCGCTCGCGCCGGAGGAGGTCGACATGGCCCGTGTCCGGAGCCCGCAGCGCTACCTCGAGGTCGGAGATCGCCTGCTCCGTCGCGGCAAGGTCCGCACCGCGGCGGCCGCCTATGCGCGGGCGGCCGATGCGTTCCTGGCCGAGACCTTCGTCGGCGTGGCGCGCGCGTGCGTCGACAGCGACCCGGTGGCGGCGCTCAACGCGCTCGCCCGGGCCGAGCGCCTCGGCGCCGCGAGCCCGGAGGCGCGCTGGATCGCCGCGCAGGCCTACCTGGGCCTCGGCCAGGAGCGGATCGCCCGGAACTACCTCGCCGCGGCGGCCCCGCGCGCGTGAGCGACATCCGCTCCTCCGGCACCCATCGCCTCCGCGGCGACGTGCTCTCGTCGCCGGTCGTCGTGGCCTCGAAGTGGCTCTTCCAGGCCAGCCCGCCCGACATGTCCGAGACGGGGAAGCGCTGGACCTTCGGGCTCTACGAGATCCTCGACACGCGCCAGGGCCCGTTCGACCCGCGGGTGCTCCACACGATGTACCGGGGCGTGATCGAGCTCGAGCCCGACGAGTTCCCGGCCGCGGACGACCCGGCCTACGCCCCCAAGCTCGAGGAGACGATCGTCCGCAAGTACAAGTCGCTCCTCGCCCGCTGACCGCGACCCGCGTTGTGCACGCCCGGTCGCCCGGCTATCCTCCCGGCGCGGCGAGGCGGTGAGCACGATGAGCAGCGACGACGTCGTGGCCGAGGCCCGGGTCGTGACGATCCAGTACACGCTCTGGAACGAGGCGGGTGAGGTGCTCGACACCTCGCGCGACCGGGGTCCGGTCGACTACCTGCACGGGGCGGGCGAGCTCGTCCCCGGGCTCGAGCGCGCGCTCGAGGGGCAGGCGGTCGGCGCGAAGCTCCGGGTGACCGTGAGCCCCGAGGACGGCTACGGCCTCCGGGACCCCGAGGGCAAGCGCGAGTTCCCGCGCGAGGAGTTCCCCGAGGACGCGAGCTTCGAGCCCGGCGAGCAGATCGTCGTCGAGGACGAGGAGGGCGAGGAGCTCGACCTGTGGGTCCTCGCGGCGGACGCGCACAAGGTCGTGCTCGACCTGAACCATCCGCTCGCGGGCGAGACGCTCCACTTCGAGGTCGAGGTCGTGGGGCTCCGCCCCGCCTCGGCCGAGGAGCTCGAGCACGGGCACGCGCACGGCGACGACGAGGGCGCCTGCGAAGACGACGAGGACCAAGACGAGGAAGGTTGAGCGGCCCCGGGGCCGCGAGGGCGAGCCAAGGTGGTCCGAACCGACGACGTGATGGCGGGCAAGGTCACGGTCCAGCTCGGGCTGTGCACCGCCGATGCCGCGCGGGCCGCGCTGCGCGAGCTCGACGCCGCGCCCGAGGGCGCGCCGGACCTCGTCAACCGCCTGACCGCGCGCTGCGGGCTCTCGACCCAGGCGATCGAGACGATCCGCCATCGCGTCGCGCTGTACGCCCACGTGCGCCTCGAGGCGATCTACCTCCGGCTCCTCGAGCGCGAGGCCTCGATCGGGCGCGAGGCCGTCGCGGAGCTGCTCGCCCGGCTCGAGGCCACCGCGCATCGCCGCCGCCTCGGCGACGCCCTCGTGCGGGCGGGGCGCCTGCAGCAGGAGGCCGACCGCGCCCTGCTCGAGAAGGCGAAGGCCGCGATGGTCTCGGAGGACGCCCGGATCATCGCCCGTTACCGCGACGAGGACTGGGCGGGGGTCCAGAAGCCGCTGATCAAGGGGTCCCGGCTCGACCCGCACGACTTCCGCATCTCGACGCTGTTCCGCTCGAAGGAGACGCGCGCCCTCGTCGACAAGGTGGACCTCGAGGCCCTGCGGCGCGAGGCGCTCGCCCGGAGCGAGCGCCGGCCGGACGCCGCCGCGCCGCCCGAGGCCGCGCCCCGGGCGGCCGGCGCGGGCGGCCACGCGCCGCTCCCGCTGCCGACGCCGGTGCCCGCGCCCGCGGCCGCCGACGCCGGCCCGATGACCATGGCCGACGTCAAGACGATGCGCCGGATCGGCGACTACGACGTGGTCGAGGTCCTCGGCGTCGGCGGCATGGGGGCCGTGTTCCTCGGCCAGAAGGAGGGGGTCGCCGAGTACTCGGCGATCAAGGTCATGCTCGGCTCCGCGGCGGGCGAGACCGAGCTCGGCCGGTTCAAGCGCGAGATCGAGCTCATGCGGCGCGTGCACCACCCGAACGTGATCTCGGTGCTCGACGCCGGCGAGACCCCGGGCGGCCTGATCTACATGGTCGTCCCGGCGCTCGCGGGCAAGGAGCTGAGGAACCTGATCGACCAGGCGGGCGGCGAGGGGCTCCCCCCGCACGTCGTCGACCGCGTGTTCGAGCAGATCTGCGCGGGGCTCGGCGCCGCCCACGACCAGCGGATCATTCACCGCGACCTCAAGCCGGAGAACGCGTTCGTGCTCGCCGGCGCCGAGCGCGTGGTCAGGCTCATGGACTTCGGGCTCGCGAAGCTCGAGGACGACGCGCCGGACCAGGAGGGCCAGGGGTTCCGCACCATGGGGGGCGGCGAGGTCGTGGGCTCGCCCATGTACATCGCGCCCGAGAGCGTCTCGAACGACCCGGTCGACCGCCGGACGGACATCTACTCGCTCGGGGTCATGCTGTTCGAGATGCTCACGGGCAAGCTGCCGCTCGAGAGCGAGACCACCCAGGGCTTCCTCGGGCAGCACCTGATCTGCCCCCCGGCGACGCTCGCCGAGGCCAGGCCCGAGCGGACCTGGCCGCCCGAGCTCGAGGACCTGCTCGCGCGCATGCTCGCCAAGACGCGCGAGGAGCGCCCCGCCACCTGCGCCGAGGCGCTCGCCGCCTGGAAGGCCGCGCTCCCCGCCCTCCTCGCCGCCCAGGGCGCCCGGCTCGCCACGGCGCCCCCCGAGCCTCCGCCCGCCGCCCCCCCCGCGCCGGGCCCCCAGGGAGGACGCGGGCTGAAGGGGCTGATCCACAAGCTCCTGGGCCGGCCGGGCTGAGCCTCCGGTGCCCCGTCGCGCTCCGGCGGGGCGGCGAGGTATCCTGTCCCCGGCCCCATCGTCTAGCGGTTAGGACACGGCCCTTTCAAGGCCGCGACGCGGGTTCGATTCCCGTTGGGGTCATGCCGAGCGCGAGGGGGTGGGGGCGTGGCCGATCCGCAGCCGCTGACGGCGTTCCTCAAGCAGAACGCCGGCCTCGAGAAGGCGGCCTTCCTCGCCCAGCATCCGGGCGGCTTCCTCCTCGGGCGCTTCCGCAACTCCCCCCCCTTCGTGATCCCGCTCGCGGCGGACGACGGGTTCGGGGTGACGGTCGGGAGCGACGACGAGTGCGACGTGTCGCTCGAGCTCGACCAGACCCTCGACCCCAACCATGCGCGGGTCGCCTGGCACAAGGGCTTCAAGGGCTGGACGGTCGAGGACCTCGGGTCGTCGTTCGGCACCGCGGTCGACGGCGAGCGGCTCGCGCAGGGGCGCGCGCTCCTGCTCCGGGACAAGCAGGTCGTGCGGCTCGGCGGCGGGCTGAGCGAACTGCAGTTCTACACCGGGGCGACGCTCTGGGATCGCATGCGCAAGGCCGGGGTCACGAAGAGCCTGCGGCGGGCGCGCCCCGAGAGCGAGGCCGCGCCCGCGCCCGAGCCCCCCGGGGCCCCCGACGTCCTGTCGGACAGCGACGTCGGGGCGCTCGACGACGAGCTCGGGCAGGGGTAGGCGAGGCGCCCGCGCGGCGCGGCCCTCGGCCGCGCGCTACCAGCGCGCCTCGAGGCCGGCCTCGAGCGTGAACCGCTCGTAGCCCTCGAAGCGATCGCCGGACTCCCAGCGCGTCGAGGCGGCCTCGACGAACAGCCACAGCGGCCAGTCGAACAGCCGCTGGGCGCCGCCGACGGTCACGTCGAGGAGGCGGTGTCGGAGCCGGCCCCCCTGGCTCGCGACCCCACGCACGAGGAAGTCGCGGCCGATCGCGCGGGCGGAGACCTCGAGCCGCGTCCGCTCGGCCACGACCCACCACTCGACGCCGACGCTCGCGGAGGCCTCGCGGTAGCTGCGGTCGTTGCGGTGGAGGTCGCGGTTGTAGGTGACCCCCGCCCCGACCACGAGCCGCAGGCGGGTCCCCCCGGGCGCGAGGTCCTGGAACCAGGTCAGGTTGAGCTGGTGCCGGTCGAGGTCGAGCGTGGGGGACTCGGCCACGATCGCCCCGTCGCGCTCGCGCGCCCGGAACTCGCGGTAGTCGCGGCGCCGGTAGCGGTACTTGAGCTTGAGCCGCGAGCGCGGCGACCGCGCGAGCGCCCAGGCCGCCGAGGCGTCGAGGCGCAGCTCGTCGTAGTCGAGGGAGTCGACCCCGCGGTTCTCCTCGTAGTCCTTGATCCGGTAGCCCGCGCCGACCTCGAGCGCGAGGTCGGCGTGCGGGCGCGCGATCGCGTAGAGGCGCACCTCCTCGTCGAGGCTGCCGAACCGCCCGCGCGGGAACAGGTCGCCGTTGTCGTCGAGCAGGTTCTGCCGCGAGGCCTCGAAGGCGTTCTGGAGCCCGGCGTCGAGCCACGAGGCGACGGGGTGGAACAGCTCGAAGAAGGCCGAGCCGTAGTGCTCGTTCGCCTTGTGCCGGTGCGGGTAGTGGAGGGTCTCGCCGCCGACCTCGAGGAACACCTCGGTGCCGCGGGCGGGCAGCGTGACGAGGAGCTCGGCGCTCGCGAGCGCGTGGACGAAGGCGTCGGTGCGCCGCGCGCGGTCGGCGCGGAACACGTTCGTGTCGTGCCCGCCGCCCACCCGCCCGTAGAGCTGGAGCTTGAGCTCGACGTCGCCGCCCGGGTCGCCGGGGGGGGCCTCGCCCGCCGGGGGGCCCGGCTCGGGGAACTGCCCCAGGTCGACGCCGGGCTCGGGCACGAAGCGCGGGTCCCGCTGCCCGGGCGGGGCCGCCCCGTCGGGGACGACCGCCGAGCGGGGCGTCGCGCCGGGGGGGGCCTCCCCGAGCTGCTCGCGCTGGTCGCCGGGCTCGAGCTGCCGGTCCACCTCGCCCTGCGCGCGCGCGGGCGAGGCGGCGGCCCCGAGGACCCCGACGGCGACGACGAGCAGGGCGACGCGCACGGGGGTCCCGCCCCGGAGGCCCCGGGTCCCGCGGGCGAGCGAGCGCGCGCTCGTCCCCTGCCCCCGCGCGCCGCGCGCACCCCCGACGTCGCTAGAATACCGCGCGACACGCGCCCCGTCGGGCGCCCCTCGCGCCCGGCGGCCGACGCGGCGACGCGGGCGCGCCCCGAGCGCGGCGACAGCCGCCGCCCCCCCGCAGCCTCCGCCCCCGTGCCAGCGCCCCGCCGGAGCCCTCACCGCATGACCGCCCGCCACCTCGTCACCAGCGCGCTGCCCTACGCGAACGGCCCGATCCACCTCGGCCACCTCGCGGGGGCGTACCTCAACGCGGACATCTGGGTCCGCTACAAGCGCGCGACCGGCGCCGAGGTCCTCTTCGTGTGCGGGACCGACGAGCACGGGGCGCCGATCCTCGTGAACGCCGAGAGGGAGGGGCTCGACCCGGCCAGCTACACCGACCGCTGGCACGCGGCGATCCGGCGCAGCTTCGAGCTCCTCGACGTGCGGTTCGACGTGTTCTCGCGCACCTCGCGGCCCGACCCCCATCACGGGCTCACGCAGCGGGTGTTCCTCGCGCTCCTCGAGCGCGGCTACGTGTTCTCGCAGGAGGCCGACCAGCTCTTCTGCGACGCCTGCAAGCGGGGGCTCCCCGACCGGTTCGCGGTCGGCACCTGTCCCCGCTGCGAGTACCCCGAGGCCCGCGGCGACGAGTGCCCGCGCTGCGCGGCGGCCTTCGACGCGGTCGACCTCGTGGCCCCCCGCTGCAAGAGCTGCGGGAGCGCGGCCGCGCGCCGCCCCTCGACCCACTGGTACCTCGACCTGCCCAAGCTCCGCCCGCTCCTCGAGCCCTGGCTCGCGACGAAGCGCGCCACCTGGCGCCCCAACGTGCTCGGCGAGGTCGACAAGTTCCTGCGCGAGCTCAAGCCGAAGCCGATCACGCGCGACCTGCCCTGGGGCGTCCCGGTCCCGCTGCCCGAGGCGAAGGACAAGGTCTTCTACGTGTGGTTCGACGCGCCGCTCGGCTACGTCTCGGCCACGATCGAGCTGTGCCGGGCGCGGGGCCTGCCCGAGGACGCCTGGCGGACGTGGTGGCAGGACGCCGGCACGCGGCTCGTCCACTTCATCGGCAAGGACAACATCGCGTTCCACACGGTGATCTTCCCGGCCATGCTGCTCGGCTCGGGCGAGCCCTGGGCGCTGCCCGACGTCCCCGCCAACGAGTTCCTGAACCTCGAGGGGCGCAAGTTCTCGACCTCGGGCGGGTGGTTCATCACGGTCGACGAGCTCGTCGAGCGCTACCCGCCCGACGCGCTCCGCTGGACGCTGACCCGCTCCGCGCCCGAGACCCGCGACGCCGAGTTCACGTTCAAGGACCTCCAGACGCGCGTGAACAGCGAGCTCCTGGGCACCTTCGGCAACCTCGCGAGCCGCGTGCTCAAGTTCGTGCGCAGCCGCTACGACGGGCGGATCCCGGGCCCGGGCGCCGCCCTCGGCGAGCCGGAGCAGGCCGCGCTCGCCGCGCTCCGCGCGGGCGTCGAGGGCGCCACGGCGGAGCTCGAGGCGTTCTCGACCCGGGGGGCGGCCGCCCGCGTGCTCGAGGTCGGCTACGCGGCGAACAAGCTGATCGAGGCCCGGCAGCCGTTCAAGGTGATCAAGGACGACCCGGCCCAGGCCGCGACGACGATCCACGTCGCCTGCCGCCTGCTCGAGGGCCTGGCGGTCCTGCTCGCGCCGTTCGTGCCGTCGACGGCCGCCCGGCTCTGGGCCCAGCTCGGGCTCGAGGGCGCGCCCTCCGACCGACGCTGGGCGGAGGCCGCCGCGCCCGGCGACCCCTCCGGCCGGCCCGTGGGCGCGCTCGACCAGCACCTGTTCCAGCGCATCGAGGACCACCAGGTCGAGGCCGAGGTGGCCTCGCTCCACGCGAAGGCGAGGCCCCCCGTGTCCGAGACGACCGAGACCGCTTCCACCCCCGCGCCGGCGCCAGCCCCCGCGGCCGCGCCTTCGCCGGCCCCCGCGGCCGCCGGCGGCGCGCCGCAGGGCAAGCCGACGATCACCTACGAGCAGTTCGCGGCGCTCGACCTGCGGATCGCGCGCGTCGTCGCGGCGAAGCCGTTGCCCAAGGCCGACAAGCTGCTCGAGCTCGAGCTCGAGCTCGCGGGCGGCGAGCGCCGGACGGTGCTCTCCGGCATCCGCGCCTGGTACGCCCCCGAGGCCCTCGTCGGCCGCCAGGTCGTCTACCTGGCCAACCTCGCGCCCAGGAAGATCCGCGGCGTCGAGTCCGCGGGCATGGTCCTCGCCGCGAACGACGCCGACGGCAGCGCCGTCCTCCTCCTCGCCGAGCGCGCCGTCCCCGACGGCGCCCCGGTGTCCTGAATGGAATTCGCGGGGAAGTCCGAAGGACTTCCCCGCGAATTCCATGTGGGGATGGTGGGGGGCCTCGGACTCAGGGGGGGCGAACGCCCCTCGGAGTGGACGATCGCTCCGCGGAGCGGCCTCCCGCCAGCCACGTGGCCGCTGGAGGGGGCGACGCCGCTCCCCGACCGCGGAGACGGGAAGAACGGAAGGCGAAGTCGCTGCACGACCGCGGGAACGGGAAGAACGGAGGTCCCCCGCCTGAACACCTCCCCCTGGGCTTCACGCCCCCGTGTCGCCGACTCGAAGCCGCCCCCCCGCAGGGAATTCCGGGTGCGGTCGGCGTCCTGGACCTCGCGATCGCCCGCCCCGCCCGCGCGCCGACCGCGCCCGGGATTCCCTTCCGCTAGCCGAGCCGCTCGAGGCCGAGCGCCGCGAGGTTGGCCGCCGCGACCACGAGGTCGCGGTCGGACTCGGTGAACGCGTAGGCGTGCATGAGATGGTCGAGGTAGATCAACCCCGAGACCTCCTCGCCGAGCCAGAGCGGCACGCAGAGGAGCGAGCGGATCTGGAGGTCGTGGACCGAGCTGGCCTGCCTGAACCGCGGGTCGAGCACGGCGTCGTCCACGAGGACGCTCACTCGCTCGCGGACGACCTTGCGGGCGATCGTGTGGCTGATCCCGAGCCGGAGCGCCGCCTGGTCGTCGCGCGATGGCACGGCGCTCTTCACGCACTCGGCGAACAGCCCGCGCCGGGCCGCGTCGAGCCGCATGATGATCCCGCGCTCGGCCGGGACGACCTCGAGCAGGCGCGCGAGCACGTGCGCGAGGAACTCGTTGGAGGAGGTCGCGCTCGTGAGCACGCGCGCGATCTGCGCCACGACGCGGAGGCCCTCGCGGTCGCGCGACAGGCTCGAGCTGCCGCCCGCGGCGGGCGCGGCCGCGCCGCCGCGGCCGCGCACGAGCGCGCTGTCCGCGACCGAGGGGGGGATCGGCGTCTTGTCGTCGTGGCGCGGCGCGCGGACCTGCCGGCGCGTGGCGGGCCCGTGCCCCTGCGACTCCTCCACCACGTCGCGCGCGGGCGGGACCGACCGCGCGATCTCGGCGTAGGGGCCCTCGAGCGCCGGGGCCTTCTCGCGCGCGACCGGGGCGACGCCCGTCTGCTCGCCCAGGTTCCGCGCGAACACGCGCAGCGCGCTCCCGGCGTCGTCGTCGCCCTGGCCGAAGTCCACGTAGAGCCGCGTGTGCCCGACCTTGAGCACGTCCTCCGGCAGGAGGAAGCACTCCTCGTGGATCCGCTGCCCGTTGACCCAGGTCCCGTTGTAGCTGCCCAGGTCGCGCACGTAGACCTGCTCGCCGCGGAGGCTCAGCGCGCAGTGCCGCCGCGACAGGAAGCCGTCGTCGACGGGGATGTCGGCGCCGGGGTCGCGGCCGATCACGACCTCGCCCGCGAGCGGGCAGCGGCGCGGCGGTCGGTCGTCCTGGAAGATCACCAGCGTCGGCTGCACGGGTCCTGCGTCCGCCCCCGGAGAGGCTACCAGCCCGCGCGCGGGCGTCGCCCGCCCGGCGCCGCGCCGACGGGCCCCATGCCCGCCTCGGCGCGGGCCTGCCCCGCGGCCACCGCCGCGAGGAGCGCCTCGAGGGTCGCGGCGCTCCCGCGGTGCCGCGGCGGCGGGTAGCGCTCCTCCTCGGACACGAACACGAGCAGGCAGGCCGCGACGAGCTCCTCGAGCCCGTAGGCCCCCCCGACCTCGGGGTGCGCGCGCTCGAGCCGCGCCGCCGCGGCGACGGCGGCCCGCGCGGCCCGCAGCGCGGACGGGCGCAGCCGCGGCCGCGTC
>JANJTH010000560.1 GCA_024711205.1 Planctomycetota bacterium
GCGCGGGCTCGTCGCTCGCGGCGGCCCCGCGTTCGACCACCGCGGGCCCCTCGGAGGCCGGACGCCCGGGGCCCGCGGCGTCGGCGGGCGCGCTCGCGGCGGCCGCGGCGAGCGCGCCCAGGCTACGCTCGAGCGCGGCGAGACGTCCCTCGAGGCGACCGGCGACGCGGTCGGCGTGGGCGCCCGCGCCCGCGTCGACCGCGGCCGCGAGGGCCTCGAGGTTCCGCCCGAGCCCCTCGTCGAGCGCGCCCAGGTCGCGCTGGAGCGCGCCCACGTCGTCGCGCAGGAGCGCGAGCGGGTCGGCCTCGGTCGCGGGCCCGGCCGCCGGCGTGACGGTCACGCGCACCTGCGACGAGGCCACCCCGAGCGCGCCGAGCCCGCCCACCGCGAGCGCGAGCCCGAGCAAGCTCGGGGCCCAGCGCGCGAGGGCCGCGCGGCCGGCGCAACCTCGCCCTTCAGGCTGCCCCGGCCCCCGATCGCCGCGCCCGGCGGCGCCCACCTCCCGCTCGTCCATGCCCTCTGCCTCCCACGACGCGGTCGCGGCGTCGCGGAGAGCCGGAATGCACCCGGCGTGCCTCGCGGCGCCCGTGGCGCAACCTGCGTCGGCAGGCCACCGAGAGGGCGCCGGCCTGGGAGGTCCTACAAGCCGGTTGTCGCCTCGTCGGGGCCGGTCGCCCGCGCCCCGCGGCGCTCAGCCGGCGGCGGCGCCCCGCTCGAGCACGTAGAAGACGTGCCCCGAGGCGAGGCGCGAGAGCGGGATCGCGTCGATCACGCTGAACCCGGCCTCGGCGGCCGCGGCCGCCATCTGCTCGCGCGTCACCGTGTTCTTGGGCCGCTTGCCCGTGAAGGCGCGCCGCACGCGGCGGAGCACGTTCTTGAGCGAGCGGTCGTCGAACACGGTCACGATCACGTGGCCCCGCGAGACGCGCATGACCTCGCGCAGGTGCGCGAGGCGCCCCTGCTCGTCGCCTATGTGGTGGGAGAGCCGCCCCGAGTAGACGAGGTCGAACGTCCGGTCGGCGAAGGGCAGCCGGAACGCGTCGGCCGTGAGCGCGGGCAGGTCGTGCGCGCGCCGCAGCACCCGGGCCATGGTCCCCGAGTAGTCGGCGCACACGAGCTTGCGGGCCACGGGGCGCAGCAGCGGCGTGATCCGCCCGGCGCCGCACGGGCAGTCGAGCACGACCGCGTCCCGGACCTTCGCGCGCGCCAGCGCCCGCTCGATCGCGCGCCGCTCGAAGTAGCTCGAGATCCGCTTGTGGAGCTCGTCGTCGTACTTGGTCGAGTAGCTCGCCGCCCCCTCGGCGGTCCGGCGCGAGTCCGCGTAGCGGGCGAGGGTCGGGTCGGTGGTCGCGGGGGACGGGGCGGGCGAGGGGGCGGGCGACGTCAAGCTGGGCTCCCAGGCCCCGGCGCGCGCCCCGTCACCCACCGGCCGAGCCGGCTGTGGCGGAGCGCCCGACGGGCGCGGTGGATCGCGCCCGCGAGCGGGGTCCGGTTGTCGAGGATATCCGCCCGGGCGACGACGAGGTCCTCGAGCGCCGCGCCGTCCTCGAGGCCCGCGGCGCGCGCGTAGCCCTCGAAGAACCGCCGCCGCTCGTCGGCCTCGAGGCTGCGCCGGAGCTCCTTCCAGAGGCAGGCCAGGTCGTGGACGCGCCGGCGCCGGCCGAGGGTCGCGACGCGCCCCGCGTGCGGCAGGTCGATGAACGCGAGCGCGCCCGTCTCGGGCGCCACCAGCACGTTCTTCGCGTGGAGGTTCCGCGCGAAGATCCGCGCGGCGTGGAGCGCGGCGACCCGCCCCGGCAGCACGTCCAGCACGAGCGCGACCGCCGCGGCGCGCGCCGCGCCCTCGAGGCCCTTGAGCCCGCGGAGGTTCGAGGCGTGCGCGAGCTCGTTCGTCACGACCCAGCTCCTGGGCACGAGG
Source organism: Planctomycetota bacterium (assembly GCA_024711205.1). Classification (GTDB taxonomy): domain Bacteria; phylum Planctomycetota; class J058; order J058; family J058; genus JANJTH01. Next base: position 1,919 of record JANJTH010000560.1, read on the forward strand.
CCGAGCCGGCGGTCCTCCGCCCAGGCCACGGGCTGGACCGGGTTCGGGACCGCGGCGCACACGAGGGCCAGCGCGTCGAGCTCGCGGTGGGCCCGCGAGGCGCGGAGGAAGGTGCGCCAGAGGAACGCGCCCGGCTCGTGGTAGCGCTTGACCACGTAGCGCGCGTCGTCCACGACGAGCCGGGCCACGGTCGAGCGCGGGCCGCGGGCGATCGTCGGGAGCTCGTCGATCGCGTCGCGCGCCACGATGTCGGCGAACCGCGCGCGGAACCCCGGCGGCGTCGCGACGACCTGGTCGCCGTCGCCGCCGGGACGGCCCGCCAGGTGGTCCCGCGCCGCGAGGGCGATCGATGTCTGCGCCACGAGCAAGGGGTCGCCTCGGGACCTGGTCCCTTCGTCATAGCGGCGCGGGCGGCCGGCGGACAAGCGGTAGCCTCGTTTTGTCGAAACGCGCGTCCCGCTGAAAAATCTACCCGGCGGCGCGCGGCGCGTGGCCGTGCGCCGCCGGGGGCCGGCGCGCCCGCGCCACCCCCCTCCGCGCGCCCGGTTGCCGGGCGGGGCGGGACGCCGGACAGTGAGCCCGTGGAACGCCGCTCGCTCCGACCCGCGCCGCGCACGTCCGCCCACCTGCGTCGGGCGTCGCGGGCCCCCGTCGGCGCGCTCCTGACCGCGCTGCTCCTCGCCGGCCCGGCGACGCCCTACGGCTACAGCCGGGCCGACGACCCCCTCCTGCACGCCTTCGACGCGGCGGTGCGGGCGGCCCGCCGCCGCGACCTCGCGCAGGCGCGCGCCCGGCTCGCCGAGGTCCGCTGGCAGATCGACGAGCTCAAGCAGGACCTGCGGGTCGACCTCGACCCGGCGCTCGCCCGCGCGCACGCCGACGGCGCGAGCCCCGACGCGGCGGTCGAGGCCTGGGCGAACCTCGTCTACCTGGCCCTGCTCCAGAAGTTCCACTGGAACCTCGCCGAGCGGCTGGCGGACTACGGGCGGGGGCGCGCGCGCCTCGAGTCGGCCGTCGCCTACTACGAGCTCGCGCTCGCGGGCAACGTCCGGCGCCAGGACGCCGCGCGCCGGGAGGCGGACCCGAGGGCGCCCTCGCGCCACGAGGACATCGTGCGCCGCTTCGAGGTCGCACGGAGCGCCCTCGGCTCGCCGGGGCTGTTCGGCACGGGGGCGCGCCCGCCCGACGTGGAGCGCTTCCGCGAGGCCGTCGTCGCGATCGCCGGGCACCTCCGCGCCGCGTTCCCCGGCTTCGTGCACCCCGGGCCGGCCAGCCCGGGCGGCCGGTGAGCGCCGGGGCCCGGGCGGGCCGCGGTCCCCCGCCGGCCGCGCCGC
>JANJTH010000567.1 GCA_024711205.1 Planctomycetota bacterium
CGAGCGCGCGCGCCGCCGCGAGCCGCTCGGCCTGCCCGCCGCCCTCGAGCGCGGCCACGTGCTCGGGCAAGGCCAGGAACGCGGCGGCGGCCTGCTCGACGGCCGTCCGGGGCGCCGGCACGCCCGCGCGCGCTCCGTCGACCCGCGCGCGCGCGCGCTGCACGGCGAGGACGACGAGGCTCGCGAGGAGCGCGGCGACGAGGTACGCGCGCCGGGGCGTCCGGGCCGGCAGGCGCACGACCACCTTGGCCGGCCCGACCCGGGCCCCGGGCCGCGCGGCCCCGCACCCCGGGCAGCGCGCGAGCTTCTGCCCGCACGCCCCGTGGAGGGCGACCCCGCACGCGGCGCAGGGCGGCCCCGGGTCGTCGTCGAGCGCGGCCCCGCACCGGGCGCATGCGGCGCCCGGCCCCGTCCGCGTCGACCCCGCCTCGCGGTCCACCCGGCCCCCAGGGGGCGCGCCTGCCCCCCCCGCCAGAGACTCTGGAGCGGCTCCCGCGCGCCTGCAAGCCGCCGCACGGCGCGCGCGGGCGGACGAGCCCGCGAATGGACGGCCGCCGCGCGCGCGCGCGGGTCGAGGGGCCGCCGGCTCCTCGGCCCTTCAACGGGCCGGGCGGCGCGAGGCGGCGATCCGGGCGACCTCCCGGCCCACGCGCCCGACGAGGGCCGGGCCGATAGCCGCGCGGTCGGCGGCGCCGCCGTGCACGCCGAGCGCGAGCGCGGCCTGGTGGCGCACGAGCGGGGCCGGGTCGGCCAGCGCGACGCGGGCCGCCTCGACGAGCGCCGGCTCCGGCGCCGCCAGGAGCCCCACGACGAGCAGGCCGGCCGCGCGGACCTCGGGCGTCGCCTCGGCGAACGCGCGGGCGAGGGCGCCCCGGTCGAACCCCTCGCCCTGGAGCGCGAGGAGGGCCAGCGCCCGCCGGGGTGGGAGCGGCCCGTCGAGCCCCGCCGCGGCGAGGGCAGGCGCCGCCGGCGCGCCCGCGGGCCCGATCGCGAGGAGCGCGTCCGTCGCGCGGAGGTGGTCGGCGGGGTCCTCCGCCGTCGCGAGCGCGTCGACGAGCGCGCGCGCCGCCTCGACGGGCGCGGACGAGCCCAGGGCCTCGGCGAGGTCGAGCCGGCGGCGCGGCTCCGTCGCGGCGGCGAGGGCCTCGAGCAGGAGGTCGCGGGCCGCGGGCTCGCGGGCGGCGTGACGGCCGAGCAATCGCGCCAGCTCGCGGTCCCACGCCAGGCGCCCGCGCGCGCCGGGCAGGAGCGCAGGGAGCGCCGCGCGGCCGTCGTCGCCGGCCTCGACGAGGCCCTGGACCACGCCGACGCCCGGGTAGCGCGCCGTCGCGAGCGACGTGAGCGCAGCGACGCCGCGCGGCCCCGCGCGACCGAGCGCCGTGGCCAGCGCGCGGGTCACCTGCGACTCGCCGTCGTGGCGGCCGAACGCGACCACGAGCGCGGGCACGAGCTCGGACGCGATCGGGTCACGCGCGGGGTCGGCCTGCGCGAGGACGAGCGCCGCCGCGTAGGCCTCGTCGCTCGCGCCTGCGCGCAGGACGCCGTCCCACGCCGCCACCGGCCGTCCCAGGAGCCAGGGGGCCAGCGCGGCGCGCACCCCGGCGCCGACGCCGAGGGCGAGGAGCACCGCCGCGGCGAGCCCGAGCAGCGCCGCCCGGGCCCCGCGCTGGCCCGCGTCGGGCGCGTGGTCGTCGGCCGAGGCGCGCGCGACGCGGCGGCGCCAGGCGATGGCGAACAGCGCGCAGGCGAGGGCCCAGGTCCCGACCGCGGCCCACGTCGGCTCGACCTGGAGGCCGGGGGCGAACGCCGCCGCCGAGCGCACCCAGCTCGCGCCGAGCCCGATCGTGGCGGCCCCGAGGGCGATCGGCACGCCCGCGAGCGCGACCACGAGGGCGGCCTCGCGGCGCGCCGGCTGCCGCGGGCGCGCCGCGAGCCACAACCAGCCCGCGAGCGCGAGGACGCCCGCTGCGAGCGCGCCGAGCGCGGGCCGGGCGAACGCGAGCGCCGCCACGAGCCAGGCCGGCCCCCAGGGCAGGCCGAGCCGCGCGCTCGCGTCGAGCGGGACCCCGAACAGGTCGACCCTGTGCGGGCGCGCGAGCAGCGCCGGCACGAGCACGTCGTCGCCCTCGCCCTGGTCGTCGCGGCCGTCCGGCCCCATGGAGTAGACCTTCTCGGCGAAGGCCGGGGACGACGCCTCGCCAGGGCCAGCCGGCCAGGGGCGGCCCGCGCGGCGCGGCCCGAGGAGGAACGGCGCGCCCCACGGGTCCCGCTTCGTCGGCAGGTCGTAGGCCGGCCAGGCCAGGCGCAGGACCGGCTGCTCGAGGTGGGTGAGCTGGTGGGGGAAGAACGCGGCCGCGACCGCGGCCTCGGGCGAGGCGAGCCGGAGCGCGAGCGGCGCCGCGGCCGCGCAGAGCGCGAGGGCCAGGGCGAGCTTCGCGGCCCCGCCGGCCAGGCGGAGCGCGCCGGGGTGCGGGCCCGGGCCGGCGCCCGCGTGGTCGCTCCCGGCCGCGCCCTCGCCCGCATGCACGCCGCTGACGGGGACCGCGGGCGGCCCGGCAGGGAGCTCCGGCCCGGACCCGGGAGCACCTTCGTCCTGCGCGTCCGCCGTCACGGTGTCGCCCTCGGGCCCCGGCGCCGCGCCTCCGCGCGCGCCCCGTCGCCCAGGATAGGGCGAACCCGCCCCGCGACGGTGGCATGCATGCCGAACCTCGAGCGTGGAGCTCCGACGACGCCGGGGTAATCTCCGGCCGCCCGGCGCGCGGCGCCCCGGGCGCGGCCGAGCGCGCGCGCCAGGCCGGTGGAGGGCGAGTCGCCATGGAGCGGTCACTGCGCGGTCGTCGGAGCTTGCCCCTGCGGATCTGGCACTGGCTCGACGTGATCGCGATCTTCGGGCTGCTCGGGACGGGCTTCCTCCGCAAGACCGTCATGGGCTGGCGGACCATGGCCGGCGCGATCACGAGCGGCCTCGAGGAGGCCGGCACCACCGTGGCGCCGGAGGTCGCGCGCAAGATCGCGGTCGAGATCCGGACCCCCATGTGGGACCTCCACTACGTCTTCGGGTTCCTGCTGGCCGGGCTGCTCGCGCTGCGCCTCGTCGTCGCGGTCCTCCCCGGGCGGTCCTCGGTCCTCCCGGACCTCCAGCGCGAGCTCGCGCGCCCCGACCGGTCGTGGCACCACGTCCTCGTGAAGGCCGGCTACGTCGTGTTCTACGCGCTGACCGCCTACATGGTCGCGTCCGGGGTCCTGATGTACTTCAAGGGCGCGCTGGGCCTGAGCAAGGACCTCGTCGGCGCCCTCAAGTCGGCGCACGAGCTCCTGCTCTACTTCTTCGGCGCGTTCGTCGTCCTGCACGTGGTCGGCGTGTTCGTGGCCGAGCTCCGCGGGAGCCCGGGCCTCGTCTCCGACATGATCCACGGCGGCGATCACGCGCCCGCGGCACGGGCGCCCGCGGCTCAGGCGCCCGGCGCGCCCCCGTCGCCCTGAACCCCGAGGCCCGCGCACGCGGGCGGGCCTCCCGCGAGGAAGGCCGCGATCGCCGCCGCGATCCGCGCGCCCGCGCGCCCGTCCCAGCCGGGGATCGGGGGGCCCGCGCGGTCGGGGGCCCAGGGCGGCCCCGCGAGCGCGGCCGCGGCCGCGGCCTCGATCGCGGCCGGGTCGGCGCCGACGAGGCGGTTCGTGCCCCGCTCGACCGTGATCGGGCGCTCCGTGTTGTCGCGGAGCGTCAGGCAGGGGACGCCAAGCACCGTCGTCTCCTCCTGCACGCCGCCCGAGTCGGTGAGCACGAGCCGCGCGGCGTCCATGAGCCGCACGAAGTCGAGGTACGGCGCCGGCGGGGCGAGCGCGAGCCCGGGCGGCAGGGCGCGCCCCTCGAGGCGCGCGCGCGTGCGCGGGTGGACGGGGAACACGAGCGGCAGCCGCCGCGCGACCGCGCCGAGCGCCGCGAGCAGGCGCTCGAGCCGCGCCGGGTCGTCGACGTTGCCCGGGCGGTGGAGCGTCACGAGCCCGTAGCCGCCCGGCGTGAGCCCCAGGTCGTCGAGGACCCGCGAGGCCCGCGCGCGCGGGCGCAGGCGCAGGAGCGTGTCGATCATCGCGTTGCCCACGAGCAGCGCCGCCGTGTCCGGCCGCGGCGTCCGCCCCTCGCGCCGCAGGTGCTCGAGCCCGCTCGGCTCCGTCACGAGGAGCAGGTCCGCGAGCTGGTCGACGACGACGCGGTTCACCTCCTCGGGCATGCTCCGGTCGCCGCTGCGCAGCCCCGCCTCGACGTGGCAGAGCGGGAGCGGCGTCGGGCGCGCGCGCGCGGCCGCGAGCGCGCCCGCGAGCGTGCTGTTCACGTCGCCCACGACGACGACCAGCTCGGGGTCCGCCGCCTCGACCACGCGCCCGAGGCCCTCGAGCATGGCCGCGAGCTGCCCGAGCGGCGTCCGGCCCGCGCCCGCCTCGAGCCGGTGCCGCGGCTCGGCGATCCCCAGGTCGCGCAGGAGCTCGTCGCGGAGCGCCGGGTCCCAGTGCTGGCCCGTGTGCACGAGCTCGACCGCGAGCCCGTGCGCGGGGGCCGCCGCGAGGAGCGGGGCCGCCTTCATGTAGTTGGGCCGCGCGCCCACCACGAGGAGCACGCGCCGGGGCGCGGTCGCCCCTGCCCCGGCGGCGGGCGCGGTCACCCCTTCACCGCGCCGAGCTTGATCCCCTCGATGAAGTGGCGCTGCCCGAGCAGGAAGATCGCGAGCATGGGGAGGAGCCCCATGATCGAGGCCGCCATGAGCAGGTTCCAGCGCGCCCCGTACTGGCCCTGGAAGGTCTGGAGGAGGAGCGGCAGCGTCTTGATCGCGTCGGTGCGCGTCACGATCAGGGGCCAGAAGAAGTCGCCCCAGGCCCACATGAACGTGAAGATCCCGAGCGTCGCGAGCGCCGGCTTGCTGAGCGGGAGCACGACGTGGCGGAGGACGCCCAGGCTCCCGCAGCCGTCGAGGACGGCCGCCTCCTCGAGCTCCCTGGGGATCCCGAGGAAGTACTGCCGCAGCATGAACGTGCCGTAGGCCGAGAAGCAGCGCGGCGCGATCAGGGCGAAGTAGCTGTCGACGCCCACGAGCGTGCCCCCGAGCGCGAAGTCGCGCGAGAACCACGTCGTCCCGAGCAGCCCGTCGAGGAACCCGGGCAGCCCCTTGAGCAGCACGAACGTCGGGATCATGGTCACGGCGCCGGGGACCATCATCGTCCCCAGGTAGGCCAGGAACAGCGCGTCGCGGCCGGGGAAGCGCAGGCGCGCGAAGGCGTAGGCGGCGAGCGCGCTCGTGACGACCTGCCCGAGCGTCACGAGCAGCGCGACGACGAGCGAGTTCACGTAGGCCCGCCCGAACGAGAGGAACGGGTAGGCCGACCACGCCTCGGGGTAGTTCTCCCAGCGCACGTCGACGCGCTCGAGCCGGCGGACGGGGCCCGGGATGTCGACGATCCGCCGCGCGCCGGGCTCGTCGACCTTGACCCGCAGCCGGCCGTCCGGGAGCGTCCGCAGCACGCGCACGCGCACGTCCGCGCCGTCGACGACCGCGCGCTCCTCGACGCTGCGCGGCACGAACCCGGGGCGCGACACGTCCTCCTCGGGCTTGAGCGACATGGACAGCGCCCACACGAACGGGACGACCGTCGAGAGCGCCACGAGCGCGAGCGCGCCCGTGACGAGCGCCCGCCGGCGCGCGCTCCCCTCGCGCCCGACGCTCACGCCTCGCGCGCCCCGCGCTGGAGGCGCCAGTTCACGAGCGTGACCGCGAACACGATCCCGAACAGGAGCACCGAGAGCGCGGCCGCGTAGCCGATCTTGCCCTGGTACTCGTAGAGGTTCCGGTAGATGTAGTGGAGGATCGTCGACGTCGAGCCCTCGGGGCCGCCGCCCGTCATGATCAGGACCTGGTCGAAGATCTGCACGCCGCCGATCAGGTTCGTGGTCAGGATGAAGAACGTCGTCGGGCGGAGCGCCGGCCAGGTCACGAACCGGAACGTGTCCCAGGGCCCCGCCCCGTCGATCGCGGCCGCCTCGTAGAGCGACGGGTCCACGTCCTGGAGCCCGGCCAGGTAGAGGACCATGTTCGTCCCGCCCATGCCGATCCACACGAGCATGAGGAGCAGCGCCGGCTTGGCGAGGAGCGCGCTCCCGAGCCAGTCGGGGCCCTGCCCGGGCGCGACGAGCCCGACGGCCGCGAGGGTCTGGTTCAAGAGCCCCGCGTCCTGGTTGTAGAGCTGGCGCCACACGCAGTAGAGCGCGATCCCGGCCGCGACCGTGGGCAGGAACAGGAGCGTGCGCAGGACGACCTTGGCGTGGGCGCCGCGGTGGAGGAGCAGCGCGAGCCCGAGCGAGCAGGCCATGCCGAGCGGGATCGAGAGCATGAGGAAGACGGTGTTCCAGAGGCAGCGCGCGAGGTCCCGGTCGCCGAGCATGAGCGTGAAGTTCGCGAGCCCCACGAAGCGCGCGTCGAGCCCGAGCAGGCCGCCCCCGTCGCGCACGGGCGCGTAGGTCCCCTCGGTGAACGCGACCCAGAACACGGCGAGCACGGGCAGCGCCGTGAAGACCAGGAACCCGCCCAGGTTGGGCCCCAGGTAGCAGAGCCCGCGAGCGAGGTCGCGCGCGGCGCGGCGACCAGGGTCGAGCGGAGGGGACAGGGGCGGGCCGGCCGGGCTGTCGATCGCGAGGGACACCGGGGCGGGCTCCTGGGCGGCGGGCCGCAGAGGCCCGGGATCCTACGGGCGTCGACCGGCGTTGTCACGCGCGCGACCCGACCCGCCAGGCCGGCAGGGCTCGCCCCGGGTCAACGCGGGGCGCCGCCGCCCCGGGCGCGCCCGTCGAGCCAGGCGGCGAACGCCTCGAGCGACGGCGCGCGGCTCGCTTCGGCGACGACCTCCGCGAAGTCCGGCCCGACGACGGCCGCACGGAGGCGCGCCTCGAGCGCAGGCGCCAGCGGGCCCCAGCGCGTCGCGAGGAGGAGCCGGAGCGCCTCCTCGAGCCCCTTCTCGCGGCCCTCCTCGAGCCCCTTCTCGCGGCCCTCCTCGAACCCCTTCTCGCGGCCGATCCGCTCGATGCTCGTCACGTAGGGCATGCGACCCTCCTCCTCGTGCTGGGCGATCCGGACCGCGAGCTCCCGCTCGAGCGGCGGGGGCAGGGCCAGGAGCCAGTCCAGGACGCGGAACAGCTCCAGGATATCCCCGCGCGACAGCCCGCGCTCGAACAGCCCCCGGTACAGCGTCCACTTGGCCTCGCGCCGGCCCATGGGGTCCCTGCGCGTGCGCAGCGCGTCGAGCTGGGCCAGGACGACGACCGCGGCCGGGCTCGGGTCGGCCTCGAGGCGCGCTCTGGCCTCGGGCGCGTCCCAGTCGAGGAGCTTGGCCACCGGGAACTCGAACCGGAGCGAGCAGCCCGCGCGCGCCGAGGCGAACACCCGCGGCCGCCAGGCCGGGTCGTCGTCCACGAGCACGGCCAGGCTCACGACCTCCGCGTCGTAGCGGTCCACGAGCCGGAACGCGTAGCGGAACATGCGCCGCGCGAAGTCGGCCTCCGCCTGCCCCTGGACCTCGACGTGCACGTAGAGCACCGCGTCCTGCCCGTCGCGGAGCCGGACCCGGTACAGCCGATCCGCGAGGCGCCGCCCGAGCTCGGCGTCGCGCACGACGGCCTGGAGCTCGGCGTCGAGCGCCTCCCAGCCCTGCGACCAGTCGACCTCCGCGTGCAGGTCCGGGAGCAGGAGCAGGACGAAGGCGTCGAGCCACCGGTCGAGCGCCTCCTTCCAGGGTGAGTCCTGCTCGGCGCCCGGGTTCCGACCCGGGTCCTGCCGCTCGGCCTCGGCGGGCTCTCCTCCCGGACTCGTGGGCGAGGCGCCCGGCGCCTGCGTGGACATGCGGCCCTCCGGCTCGAACGGGGCGCGACGACCCTCACAGGGTCGCGTTCCGTTCGGGCTCGCGCCAGGCTACCGTCTCGTGGGACGCGGCGCGTCGGCCGAATGGCCGACCCCTGACGACAGGGACCGCGGGCACGCGCGTCGCGCGCAGCCTCGGTGCGGACGGAGCTGGCGCGAGGCTGCGTCGAAGGCCCGAACGTCAGCCCAGGGCGCGAGCGACGGCAGCGGCGAGCGAGCCGGACGGCGCCGCCGTGGGGACCACCACCCACGCAGCCGCCGCCGGCGCGACGGCGCTCGCGGGCGGGAGCGGGAGCGCGCGGAGGCCGTCGAGCCCGCTCGGGGGCGGGCTCGAGACGACGGCCGCGTCGGCGCGGCCGTCGCGCGCGGCGTCGAGCGCGGCGGGCTCGCTCGCCGGCACGTAGCCCAGGCGGGGGCCGCCGCGCGCGGCGAGGGCCTCGAGCGCGGCCACGGCCGGCGCGCGGAGGGCGGGCGGGCCCCAGGCGACGCCGTCGGGCAGGTCGGCCGGGTCGCCGAACAGGCGGCAGGGGACGAGCGCGCCCGCGGGGGCGTGGTCGAGGTCCGCCGCGACCTCGACCCAGCCCTGCGCGCGCGCCCAGGCCGAGACGGAGCCCGAGCCCTTGAGCAGGGGGTAGGCGCGCGGCGGGCCGCCCGCCGGGTCGCGCGCGAGCTGGCAGAGCACGATGTCGTGCCGCGCCGGCGCCGACGGCACGGCCACCGCGAGCCGGGCCACGCGCGCGGCCTGCCCGCTGCCGGCGCCCGGGCCACCCGCGCCGCCGGCGCGCGCGGCGCCCTCGCCAGCGGGCGCCGGGACGGGCAGGCCCGCGAGGCGCTCGAGGACGGGGCGCACGAACAGGTCGAAGGTGACCGCCGCCGAGGTCGGGAACCCGGGCAGGATCGCCACGGGCGTCCGGCCCCAGGCCGCGAGCACGACGGGCTTGCCCGGGCGCACGGCGACGCCGTGGACGACGATCCCGGGCGCGCCGCCCCCGGCGACGAGCCGCCAGGTCAGGTCGCCCTCGCCCTTGCTCGTGCCGCCCGAGAGCACGACGGCGTCGCAGGCGCGCGCGCGCTCGAGCGCCGCGCGCAGGGCGTCCGCGTCGTCGGGCACGATCCCGAGCGGGACCGGCTCGCCGCCGAGCTCGCGCACGAGGTCGCAGACGAGCCGCGCGTTGCTGTCGTAGATCGCGCCCGGGCCGAGCGGGCCCGCGCCCGGGGCGACGAGCTCGTCGCCCGTCGAGAGCACGGCCACGCGCGGGCGGCGCACGACGGCCACGCGGCCGAGGCCCTGCCCCGCGAGCACGCACGTCTCGCGCGCCCCCAGCCGGCGCCCGGCCGGGAACAGCGGCTCGCCCCGCGCGACGTCGCTCCCGCGCCGCTGCAGCCCCTGCCCGGGCACGAGCGGCTCGCCGAGCCGAACGGCCTCGTCGCCCGGTGTGTCGACGCCGTCGGGGCGCGGGACGCGCGCCGTGTGCTCGATCATGACGACCGCGTCCGCGCCCGCGGGCAGCGCCGCGCCCGTCGCCACCTCGAGCGCCTCGCCCGGGCCGACCGCGCGCCCGGCCGGGTCCGCCCCGGCTGCGAGCGGGGGGCCCGCGAGGCGGAGCGTGACCGTGCCGCCGCCGAACGTGTCCTGGGCGCGCAGCGCGTAGCCGTCGACGACGGCGCGGTCGAAGGGCGGCAGGTCGAGCGCCGCGGCGACGGGCGCCGCGAGCACGCGCCCGTGCGCGTCCTCGAGCGCGACCTCCTCGGCCGGCAAGGGCGCCGGGGCGAGCGCGGCCCACCAGCGCGCGCGGGCCACGTCGAGCGGGACGACCTCGAGGAACTCGCGCCGGCTCATGGGGCTACCCCGCCGCGCCGGGCGCGCAGCCGGGCGCCGCCTCGACGTCGACCACGGCCCCGGCCTCGAGGCCCTCGAGCGCGTGGGGCACGCGTACGAGGCCCGCCATGCGCGACAGGCTCAGGAGCGACCCCGTGCCGCCCGCGAGGGGCTCGACCGCGCCCCCCTCGCCGAGGGCCACGCGCACGAAGTCGGTCCGCCCCGCGTGCGAGGCGAGCTTGCGGGCGAGCGGGCCACGCGCGGCGACGGCCGGACGGCGCGCGGCGTCGGCCGGCTCGCCCTCGAGCCGGCGCAGGAGCGGGACGACGAGCGCGTGGAGCGCGACGTAGGCGGCGACCGGGTTGCCCGGCAGGAGCGCGTGGAGGCGGCCGCCCGCGGCGCCGAGCGCGACGGGCTTGCCCGGGCGCATGGCGACGCCGTGGAGCCAGAGCTCCCCGCGCTCGGCGAGGAGCGCGGGCAGGAGGTCCTCGGGCCCGGTGCTCGTCGCGCCCGTGGTCACCACGAGGTCGAGGTCGTCGCGCGCGAACGCCGCGGCGAGCCCCGCGCGCCCGTCGCGGGCGAGCCCGAGCCGCACGACGTCGTGGCCGAGCGCCTCGAGCGCGGCGGCGAGCAGGTGGCCGTTGCTCTCGAACGTCGCGCCCTCGGGCAGCGCCGCGCCGTCCGCCGCGTCGTCGCCCCCCCCGGCCTCCGGCACCGCCACGAGTTCGTCGCCCGTCGCGAGCACACCCACCCGGGGGCGCGGGCTCGCGAGCACCCGCCCGCGCCCGATCGACGCGAGGAGCCCCACGTCGCCCGCGCCGAGCCGCCGCCCCGGCGCGAGCAGGCGCGCGCCGGCCGCGAGGTCCTCGCCCGGCCGCGCGACGTGGCGGCCGGGCGCCGTGGGCGCGACGAGGCGCACGCGCGCGGCGGCGCCGCCGGCCCCCGGGAGCGCCTCGGCCTGCTCCCAGGGGACGACCGCGTCGGCGCCCGCCGGGAGCCGGCCGCCGGTCGCGATCCGCGCGGCCTGCCCGGGCGCGAGCGGCGCGAGGGCGGCCCCGGCGCCCGGCCGGATCAGGCCGTCGCA
>JANJTH010000612.1 GCA_024711205.1 Planctomycetota bacterium
CCCGGCCGAGGTCTTCGTGCGCGCGCACGCCGAGGGGGACCCCGAGGTCGGCGCGCGCCGCGAGCAGGAGGAGCTCGCGCGCGAGGCCGAGCGCGCGCGGGCCGCGGCGCTCGAGGTCGATGCCGAGGGCGCGGACGGCGCGGGGCCCCTCGCGGCACCTGCGCCGGCGCGGCCGGCGCGTCCCGGGCAGGGGCCGTGCGCGCCGCAGGTCCACTACCGGGTCCGCTACGCGCGCCGGGGCGACCTGCGCTGGCTGAGCCATCGCGAGACGACGCGCACGCTCTACCGGGCGATGCAGCGCTCGGGGCTGCCGCTCCACTACAACGAGGGCTACCACCCGAAGCCGAAGCTCGCGTTCGGGCCGCCGCTCCCCGTCGGCTCGGAGAGCGAGCACGAGGAGCTCGACCTGTTCCTCGAGCGCGAGGAGGCGCCCGAGCGCGTGCTCGAGGCGCTCCGCCGCGTGCTGCCCCCGGGCCTCGACGTCGCCTCGGTCGCGCGGTTCGAGGGCAAGACGGCCCACGCCGAGCGCCTCGGCGGGCGGTGGGCGGTGGACCTCGCGTCGATCGGGCTCGACCTCGCGGCCGCGCGGGCGGCGCTCGCGCGCTGGGACGACCCGGCCTGGGACGCCCGGATCGAGGTCGAGCGCCCCGGGCGCGCCCGCCGCACGGTCGACCTCCGCGTCGTCCTCGTCGCCGCGCCGGCGCTCGAGGGGCCCGAGGCGCAGGGGGGCGGCCCGGCCGGCCGGCTCGTGTTCTCGCTCCGGCAGGACGAGGGCTCGGCCAAGCCCTACGAGGTGACCGCGGCGCTGCTCGGGCTCCCGCGCGAGCGGACGCGCGCCGGCCGCTTCACGCTGGTCGAGGCGCTCCTGCGCCCTGGCGTCGTGCGCGTGGGCGCGCCGACCCCGGCTCGCGCGCCGGCCGCCTGCGAGGCGGTCGTGGCGACCGCGGGCGCGGCGGACGCTCTGGACGGATGACGGGGGCGCCGTCGCCCGGCCACGCCGCCGGCGGGGGGGAGGGCGGGGCCGGCCCGCCGCTCCTCCTGGCCTCGACCTCGCCCCGGCGCGCGGCCCTCCTCGCGGAGCTGGGCGTCGCCTTCGAGGTGGCCGACCCCGGGCTCGACGACGCGGCCAAGGTCGGGCTGGCGGCGGCGGCCCTGGCGCTGGGCCTCGGCCCCGCCCAGGTCGTGGTGCGGCTCGCGGTCGCCAAGGCCCTCGCCGCGGCCCGGCGCGCGCGGCCGGCCCAGGCCGTCCTCGCGGCCGACACGGAGGTGATCCTCGACGGCGCGCCGCTCGGCAAGGCGGCCGACGCGGCGGCGGCGCGCGCAGCGCTGCGCCGCCTGCGCGGGCGCGCCCACGAGGTCTTCACCGGGCTCGCGCTGCTCGACGCGCGCGGGCGGCTCACGACCGGGGCCGAGCGCAGCGTCGTCCGCTTCGCGGCCTTCGCCGAGCCGGCGCTCGAGGGCTACGTCGTGTCGGGCGCCTGGCGCGGCAAGGCCGGCGCCTACGGCGTGCAGGACCCGGAGGCGGCGCCGCTGCTCGCCGGGGTCGAGGGGAGCCTGACGAACGTCGTCGGGCTCCCGCTCGAGCGCGTCAGGACGCTGCTGGGACCCGCCGGGCCGGCCGGCGGCGCGCGCGACGCGCCGCGCAGGCGGTGAGCGCGGCCGCGAGGACGGCCGCGAGCGCCGCGCCCTCCCAGCGACCCGGACGCCGGTAGGTCAGGACCACCGACCCCGAGGACCCCGGCGGGAGGACGACGCCGCGCAGGGCGACCTGAGCCGGGCGGAGCTCGAGGGGCCGCCCGGCGCCGTCGCGCGCGCTCCAGCCGCGGCCCCAGGCGTCCGCGACCACGAGGACGCCGCCCTCCGCGGCCGCCTCGGCGGGCACCTCGATGACGAGGCGTTCGGCCTCGTCAGCGAGGAGGCGCGCGGGGGCGGGCGGGGCGGGGGCCTCGGCGGCCCCCGCGTGGCCGTGAAGCAGCGGGGGCCCCTCGAGCGCCACCTGGCGCCGCGGGTCGAAGTCGGAGCGGACGACCGCCGCGACGGCCTCGTCGAGGCCCGGGACGGCGACGACCGCCGAGGTCGGATGGATCCTGGCGCGCGGCAGCGCGTCGGGGTTCAGCCAGACGAGCCAGCCCGGCCCACGCGCGGCGGGCGCCGTGGGCGCGAGCGCCTGGGCGGTGGCCGACGGCAGGGGGTCGGGCCCGACGAGCGCCCGCACGGAGAGCGCATCGCGCCACGCGGGCGGGAGCGGCTCGGGCCGGAGGAGCTGGACCATGGCGTGGCGCGGGCCGAGCGCCAGGAGCAGCCGCGCGGTCCTGCGCGGGAACATGGCGTGGTAGCCGCCGACGGACCGGAGCCGGTGCAGGAGGAGCCGGTTCGGCTCGACCCTGGGCGGGGCGAGCCAGGCGACGCGGTCCCCCTCCGCCAGCGCGCGCGCGGCCTCGACGTCGTCGGGCGGCCGCAGGAGGTCCGCTGGCCTCGGGGCGGTCCCGGTCCAGGTCAGCCCGGCGAGGAGGAGGTCGAACGCGCCGAGGGCGAGCAGCGCGGTCAACCCCGCGAGCCCCGCCCCGCGCCGCGTCCCCGCCAGGACGAGCCCGACGCCGAGCACGAGCGGCATGAACGTCGCCGGTGGCAGGAAGGCCGCGCGGTGCTCGGTCCGCCGGACCGCGCCCCACGGCGCCGGGGGGATCGCGCCCCCGAGGTCGAGCTGCCGGGCCGCGTAGGCGGCGGCCCGGCCGGGGTCGTCGAACAGGGCGAGGTAGCGCCCGGCGCCCCACGGGGTGCTCAGGGTGACGGCGACGACGACGCTCGCGAGCCCCACACCGATGGCGGCTCGGCTCGCGGCGGCGCGCCCCCGCAGCCACGCTGCGGCGCCATGGGCGGCCAGGGGCGCGAGCAGGATGTGGACGATCGGGAGGACGCGGGCGCTCGGCGACGAGCCGAAGCCTGGGATCCGCCCGGCCGCCTCGGCGAGCGCAGGCGCGCACGCGAACAGGACGCCGGCGGCGACCAGGGCGGCGAGGCCGCGCGCGTCGCGGACGAACGCCCCCGCGAGGGCGAGGGCGACCGTGACGGTCCCGGCGTAGAGCGGGAGCTCCATGGGGTTCAAGTAGGGGCTCCGGACCGCCCCGCGCACGTCCGCGAGCAGCCCGACGCCGCGGAGGGGGCTGCCGAGCGCGTCCGGCACGAGGGCCAGGAGGGCGTGCCCCGCGGCGAACAGCGGCGGGGCGGTGCCGGGCGGGCGATGCCCGTCGAGCGCCTCGATGACGAGCGGGACGGCGCGCGGCGCGAACACGACCCCCGCCGCGAGGGCGACCCAGGCGATCCGTCCGGCCCCGGCGCCGAGGTCCGCGCGCCCGCGCGGGCCCACGACGACCGCGACCAGGAAGGCCCCGTGGAAGGGCACCTGGTCGATCGCGGGGAGCAGCGCGAGCCCGAGGGCGAGGCCGCACAGCACCGCAGCCCGGGCGCTCCGCCGCCGCGCCGCGACCTCGGCGGCCGCGAGCGCGACCGCCACCCAGGCCAGCCCCGCGGTTCGGTGGGGGTAGGCCACCCAGAGGGCGTAGCCCGGGGCGAGCATGCCCAGGGTCGCCCCGATCGTCGCTGCCCGCGGCCCGAGCCCCCGGGCGAGGCACCAGGCGAGCAGCCCGAGCCCGAACAGGAGCGTGTGGGCCGCCGTCTGGACGGTCTTCGCGCTCCAGGGCGGCAAGGCGAGGTGCAGGAGCGCGGCGGGCGGGTAGTGCGCCGTCGGGTGCGAGAAGACCCCGATCGGGTGCCCCAGCGCCGCGTAGGGGCTCCAGCCGGCGCCGGCGGGCGGCGTCGCCGCGACGTGCGGCAGCTCCCACATGCCCGAGTCGGCGAGGAGCGGGTTCCAGCCCGGGCCGTAGAGCCCGTCCCCGGTGAGCGGCCGGCCGAGGAGCGCGACGGTCAGGACCACGAGGGCCGCGGCCGCGTGCGCGATCGCCCGCGATCGGCCGGTCCTTCGGGTCTGAGCAGGCATCGCGGCAGACGCTACCACGGCCGCGAGAGCGTCGACGCGCCACGCCCTGCGCGCGGCGGCCGAGCGCTGCCGCCGGGATCGAGGCGCGCCGGCAGAGGGCGTGCCGGGAGGGCTCGGCGCGCCGGCCCAGCCCTCGCGCGAGGCCTGGCGGGGTGGCCGGCGGGCCTGCTGGGTCACGCGCGCGCCCTCGACCCTTCGTGGCGCGGTCGCGGGGGCGCGGCGACGCCGTCGGACGCGGTCGGACGCCGGCCTGCTCCGCGCGAGTCACGTGGCTCCGCGCCGCCGGCGGCGGGGAGCGATCGTCGCTCGCGCCGCGAGCGCGAGCGTGAGCCCGAAGGCCAGCGCGAGGGCCGCGCCCTCCCAGCGACCTGGACGTCGATAGCGGAGCTCGACCGGCCCCACGAACCCCGGCGGGAGGGGCACGCCGCGCAGGGCGACCTGGGCCGGGCGGAGCTCGAGGGGCCGCCCGGCGCCGTCGCGCGCGCTCCAGCCGCGGCCCCAGGCGTCGGCGACCAGGAGCACCCCGCCGGCGTCGGCTGCGCCTCGCGGGATCTCCACCACGAGGCGCTCGGCCTCGTCCACGAGGATCGCCGCCGGGACCGGCGCCGGCGGGTCGGGGAGCTGGCGGGCCTCCCGGCGTTGCGGGCCCAGCACCTCGAGGACGACGTGTCGACGCGGGTCGAAGCCCGGGCGCCGGAGGACCTCGACGGCCGCCTCGATCCCGCCCACCTCGACGGCCGCCTCGGGCGGGTGAAGGCGCGCTCGCGGGAGCGCGTCCGCGTTCTCCCATACGACCCAGTCGGGGCCCGCCCGGACGATCGTCTCCTCCGCGAGCGCGGCGTGGGTGCTCTCGGCCCCGAGCCGCGGCGCGACGAGCGCGCGCACCGAGAGCGCATCCCGCCAGGCGGGTGGGAGGGGGCCCGGGCGGAGGAGCTGCGCGAAGGGGGTGGCCGGCCCCAGCTCTGCGTACAGGCGGGCGGTCCGCGCGGGGAGCATGCAGTGATAGGCCTCCACCGCGCGGACCTCGTGCAAGACGAGGCGGTTCGCGTCGAAGGCAGGCGGCCGGAGCCAGGCCGCGCGCGCGTCGCCGACGACGCCCCGCACCGCGTCGATGTCCGGACGGTCGGCAGGGCCCGCCACGGACCGGTCGGAGACGGCGTTGTAGGAGAGGCCGGCGTGGAGCAGGTCGAACGCGCCCAGGGCGAGGAGCGCCGCGAGGGCCGACCTCGGGGCCCAGCGCCGGGTCGAGACGAGGAGGAGCGCGACGCCGAGGGCGAGCGGCGCGATCGTCGCGGGGGGGAAGAAGGCGGTCCGGCCGCCGGCGGCGTGGAGCCGCCCCCAGGCGGCGGGTGGGACGGCGGCGTCGAGCCGGAGGTCCGTGGCGGCGTAGCGGGCCGCCGCGCCCTGCGGCCCGAAGAGGCCCAGGTAGGCCCGAGAGAGCGGAGGCGTCCCCAGGCAGACCGCGGCGAGGACGGCGAGCGCGCCGACCGCCGCGGTGGAGCGTCGGGCGCGCGGCTCGCGGCGGAGCCAGGCCTGGGCCCCGTGCCCCGCGAGGACCGCCACGAGCAGGTGCACGGTCGGGAGCGCGCGCAGGCTCGCCGAGGCGCCGAGGCCCGGGAGCGCGCCCAGGGCCGCGGCGAGCGTCGAGGAGCAGGTCAGGCCGAGGCCGACGGCCACGAGCCCGAGCACGCCGGGCGCGGCGCGCGCCCCGGCCGCGGCGAGCGCGAGCGTGGTCAGTCCGACGTACAGCGACAGCTCCTGGTAGTTCAGGTAAGGGCTCGGACTCGCGCCCTCGAGCTGATCCAGGAGGCCCGCGCCGCGCAGCGGGCTCCCGTAGGCATCAGGCACGAAGAGCAGCAGCGCGTGCCGCCAGGTCACGAGCGCGCCACCGTGCCCCGCCGGGCGGTGGCCGTCGAGGACCTCGAACGCGAGCGGGACCGCGCCCGCGACGAACGTGGTCGCGAGCGCGAGGCCGAGCAACGAGAGGCGTCCGAGCCCGCGCCGAGCGTCGGCGCGGCTGCGCGGGCCCGCGAGCGCGGCGGCGAAGCCGACCGCGTAGTAGGCGACCTGGACGATCGAGGTGAGGAGCCCGACCCCGAGCGCGGCGCCCGCCAGGATCGCCTGCCGCGCACTGCCCCGCCGCGCGCTCGAGTCGGCGGCCCACAGCCCGAGGGCGACCCACGCGAGCGACGCCACGCGGTGCGGGTAGGCGAGCCACTGGGTGTGGGCGATCGAGAGCAGGCCGAGCGTCGCGCCGACGGTCGCGGCCCGCGTCCCGAGCCCTCGCGCGCGGAGCCAGCCGAGGAGCGCGAGCCCCAGGACGAGGGTGTGGCCGAGCGAGTGCAGGGTCTTGGCCAGCCAGGGCGGCGCGAGCGCGTGGAGGAGCGCGGCGGGCGGGTAGTGGACCGTCGGATGCGACAGGACGCCGACGGGATGGCCGAGCGCCGCGTGGGGGCCCCAGGCAGCGCCACCCGGCGCGGCCGCGACCAGGTGCGGGAGCTCCCACTGGGTCGGGTCTCCGACGAGCGGGTTCCACTCGGTCCCGAAGAGGGCCCCGCCGGCGAGCAGCCGGGCATGCAACGCGAGCGAGAGGAGGACCACCACCCCCACGGCGCACGCCTCGGACTGGCGGCTCCACCGGGCTGGCGATCGGCGCGTCATCGCCGGCAGCATACAAGCGAGGGTGGAGGGGCCGGGGTCGGGGGGCCGGCGGGCGTCCGGGCGGCGGCGGCCTTCCCAACGGGCGGGATTCGGGCATCCTGGGGGGCGTGCATGCCCCGCGCGCCCTCCCGCCCCACGTCGCCGCCCTGACTGCGGCCGTCGCCGCGCTCGCAAGCGGCTGCCCGCGGTCCTCCGCGCCCGCCGCGCCGCTCGAGCGGGCGGACGGCGCCGCGGGGCCCTCGGCCCCGGCCGCGGTGCCGGCGCCTGCGGCGGCCGCTGGCCCCGAGGCGGTCGGGCCCCCGGGCCCGCCGCGCACGCCGCACCCCGACGAGGGGCGGCATCAGCTCGACCTCCTCCCGCTCCTCCCGATCCGCGTCGGCGACGTGCCCGTGCAGGTGTGGGTGGCCGACACCTACGAGCGCCGGCGCCTCGGGCTCATGCACGTCCGCGCCCTCCCCGACGACCGGGGCATGCTGTTCGTCTACCCCGACGTGGACCGGCGCGCGTTCTGGATGCAGAACACGCTGATCCCGCTCTCGCTCGCCTACGTGGGCGCCGACGGGCGGATCCACGAGGTCGTCGACATGAAGGCGCTCGACGAGTCGACCTACCCCTCGCGCCAGGCGGCCCGGTTCGGGCTCGAGATGCGCCTCGGCTGGTTCGACGACCACGGCGTCCGGCCCGGCGCCCGGATCGAAGGGATCACGCAGCTCGTCGGGTACCCCTGAGCGATGAAGCGCCGGGCCGACACGCCGCTCACGATCCTCGCGCTCGGGCTGTTCACCGTCGTCGTGTTCGGGCTCGCCGTGATCTACTCGACGGGCCGCACGCCGGTCCTCCGCCTCGCGCCCGAGCTGGACCGCGAGCTCGGGCACAAGGGCTTCCGCGCCCGCTACGTGCGAGGCCTGGCGGGGGAGCTCCCGTACATCGAGGTGACCCTCCCGCAGGGGCATCCGCAGGGCCCCCTGGACTTCGCCCGGGTCGGGCGGGTCGCCCTCGACCGCTACCGGAAGCTCGCGGAGCGGACGACGGTCGAGGCCTGCTGGGTCTACCCGTACACGCCGCCAGGCGCCCCGCGCGCGACGCCGATCGAGGTGAACCTCGGGCTCCTGTGGGCCCTCGACGCGGCCGACGAGGGCCGGGCGGAGCTCGAAGCGACCGCGCGCCGCCACGGCGTCGACGGGCCGTCCATCGAGGTCGCCGGCCTCGCCCGCTCCGGCGTCCACCTGCGGATCGAGGGGCAGACGCTCCGGCGCGACGGCGACGCCGTGGCGCGCGGCGCCGCGGCGGCGATCTCGTCGTTCGCCTTCGTCGGGCGCGTGGACATCGCGGTGGAGGGCCCCGGCGGCCGCGTCGAGCGGCGGGCCGGCCGCGACGGGCGATGAGGCTCTGGCGGAGCGAGGCGGCCGGCCTGGCCTTCGTCGCCGCCGTCGTGTTCGCCGCCGCGCTCGCGAGCGCGACGCGGCCCGAGGCGCCGGCCGAGGTGCGCCCGCATCGGGTGGACCTGAACCTGTCGTCGCGCGACGAGCTGACGCTGCTCCCGGGCGTGGGCCCCGCGACCGCCGACAGGATCGTGGCCGGTCGTCCCTGGGCGTCGGTGGAGGCGCTGCGGCCGGTCCTCGGCGACCGCCTCGTCGACCGGATCGCGCCCCACGTCGGCCTCGACGCGCGCGTCGTTCCGGGGCCCGCCCGCGTCACCCCCGCGCCGTCCGGCGCGGCGGACGGCCGCGGCGGCGGGTAGCCCGAAGACGGCGGCCCGCGGGCGCGGCTGCTATCGTGCCCGCATGGACGCCTTGCCCGCAGCCCGCCGCCCCCGCCGCCCGCGCGCCGCCGCGGCGGCGCTCACCGGGGCCGCGCTCATCGGGGGGCTCGTCGCGGCCGCGGACGCGCCGACGACGAACACCGGCCCCGAGGCCCGGCTCGTGGTCCAGCAGTTCGACGGCTCGTCCGTCGAGGGCGAGGTCGAGCTGAAGAAGGACCGGCTCGAGGTCAAGGGCCCGCGCCGCGCCCGGGTCCGCTACCGCGACGTCGCCAGGCTCAGCGAGCCGACGCCGTCCACGGAGGAGGCGCTCGCGGCCGAGTGGGCGCGCCGCCGGGACCGCGCCGCCAAGGCCGAGGGCGCGGCCGAGTGGCTGCGGGCGGGGCGCTGGGCGCTCGAGGCGGGGCTCGTCGAGGAGGCCCGCGAGGCGTTCGAGCGCGCGCTCGCGGCCGACCCCGCGAGCGAGGACGCGCAGCGCGGGCTCGGGCGCGCGCGGGGCGAGGACGGGGCGTGGGTCGAGGCCGGGCCGCTCGTCTGGAGGCGCGACGGGGCGCTCGCGCCCGGCGACCACGACGGGCGGGTCGCGCTCGCCCGGTTCGCCCGCGAGCACGGGCAGGACGAGCCGGCCTTCTCGCTGCTCCTCCGCGTGCTCCGGGCCGACAACTTCCACCAGGGCGCGCTCGGCGCGGTCCGCCCCTACGTCGCCCGCTACCGGCAGAAGCGCGCGCTCGGGCTCCCCGTGCGCGGGCGCTGGAAGGCGAGCGAGGACCGGACCCGGCACCATCAGCTCAAGTGCTACGCGCTCGAGGCGCTCGACCTGACCAAGGTCGACGCCGACGGGCGGCACCACCGCGGCAACGGCCGCGCCCTCGAGGACCACTACGCCTTCGACGCGCCCTTCTACGCGGTCGCGGCCGGGCGCGTCGTCGAGGTCCGCGACGGGCAGCCGGACAACCCGATCGGCAAGATCGGCGACCAGCACGACAAGCACAACGGGGTCGCGATCGACCACGGCGACGGGGAGCTCTCGTGGTACGTGCACGCGCGCGCGGGCACGATCACGGTGAAGCAGGGCGACCAGGTCGAGCGCGGGCAGCTCCTGGGCAGGATCGGCAACAGCGGCTCGACCGCGGTCCCCCACCTGCACTTCGCCTACGTCGCCTACACGTGCCTCTCCGTGCCCTGGCGCGTCGACGCGCTCACGCTCATCGCCCCCGACGGGACCCCGCTCCGGGTCGAGGCGGCCTGCCCGCGCGAGGGCTGGACCTTCGAGAGCGTGGAGCCCGAGGAGCCGCCGGGGCGCTGACGGTGGAGCTCGCGCACGTCTCCGACCTCCACGTGCGGGGCCCCTCGCTCGGCCCGTGGACGGGCCTCCTGAGCAAGCGCTGGATCGGCGCGCTCAACGGGCTGTGGCGAGACCACCCGCTCGCCCTGCTCGAGCGCATCCTCGACGACCTCCGGCGGCGCCCGCCGGACCACCTCGCGGTCACGGGTGACCTCACCAACACGACCCTCGAGGGGGAGCTCGCGCGCGCCTGCCGCGCGCTCGCCGGGGTGGTCGAGCCGGCGCGCCTCTCGATCGTGCCGGGCAACCACGACGCCTACGTGCGCGCGCCCGTGCGCGCGCGGCGCTTCGAGCATCACGTGGCCCCCCTGCTCGGGCTCGCGCCCGAGGCGCTCGTCTGGCCCCGCGTCCAGCGCGTCCCCATCTCGGGCGGCGCGGCGGACGGTGACCTCGCGCTCGTCTCGCTCAACAGCGCGGTGCCGACGCCGTGGTTCACGGCCTACGGCCGGCTCGGGGCCGAGCAGCTCGCGCGGCTCGACGAGGCCCTGGCGGCGCCGGCCGCGCGGCGGGTGGTGCTCGTGCACCACCCGCCCGTCCAGGGCGACGGGCGCCCCGACCGGCCCTGGCGCCGGAACCGGGACGGCGCGGCGCTCCTCGCGCGCTGCCTCGCGCGGGGGGTCGACCTCGTGCTGTGCGGGCACACCCACGCGCCGTTCCGGCACCGCCTCGCGCGGCCCGACGGGCGCCCGCTGTGGGTCGTTTGCGCCGGCTCCTCGACGCGTCGGGCGCGCGCGCTCGGGCGCGGCGGGACCTACCACCGCTACTGGCTCGAGCCCGACGGCCCGATCCGCCTCGACGTCCGCGGGCTCGACCCGTCCACCGGCCGGGTCGAGCAGGTCGAGTCCGTCGCGCTGACGTAGCGGGCGCCCCGGGACGCGGGGCGCGGCGCGCGAGCCTGCGGCCTACAGGTCGCCGCGGATCGTCACGAAGTCCTGGGACGGCCCGTCGGCGAGGCCCTGGACGTTCGAGAGCACGAGCCCCGGGTAGGTCGGCAGCGGGAACCCGGACCAGGCGCGGGGCAGGAGCTGGATCACGGGCGGCATGACGAAGTCGAAGAACGTCTCGATCGCGACCTCGGGGAGCTGCCCGAGGGGCGCCTCGAACACGTCGGTCTTGATCAGCGGGCGGCCGGTCACGTCGATCCGCACGAGCGTCGTCCCGTTCGGGCCGGGGACGAGCGCGGGCGCGACGGGGACGCGGACCTGCGTGCCGGCGCGCAGCACGAGCTGCCGCGGGCGCCCCGCCGGGGCGACGTAGATCGAGACCGTCATGTCGCCGACCGAGGCCTCGATCAGGCCGGGCGCCGGGCGGGTCTGGAACATGAACGGCGTCGCCTGCCCGACCTCGATCTCGATCGGGTCGCTGCCGTTGAGCTGGCTCGCGATCGAGGGGAAGAAGAGCTGGAGGAGGAACGCGTCGAGCGGGAGCCAGGCGGGCATGCCGGCCTGCACGGCCGTGGCCTGGTTCACGACGAGGTGGGTGAGCCCGCTCCGCCAGGCGGCGTGCCCGATCCGGTTCAGGAAGTCGTCGTTGATCGACATGTGCACGGCCGGCGTCGTCCCGTGGGTCGGGCGGGCGCCGGGCGTCGCGAGCGACCCGGGCGTCGTGGGCAGCGCGAGGCCGGGGAGCGGCGTCGTCGTCAGGTCACCGTCGGTCGCGATCGAGCAGCCCTGCGGGTCGAACGCGACGGCCCGGGGGATCAGGTGCAGCGTGACCGGGCGCCCCATGACAAGCTGCGTGATCGGGCCGTTCGCGCCCGCGATCGCGCGGTTGATCTCGGCCGGGACGACCTGCTCGACCTGGCGCTGGACCTGCCGCTCGATCAGGCGCCGCACGGCGTCGCGGGCCAGGTTCTCGAGGAAGGTCGGGATCCCGCCGATGTCGAACCGGAACCCGTCGAGCGTGACCTGGACGTTCTGGAGCGCCGTCGTCACCTGCCCCTGGGCGCCGACCGAGACGACGGCGTCGGCGACGAGGATCGCCCGGGTCGCGGTGACGCTCACGTTGACCCCGTAGGGGATCCCGATCACCTGCCCGTGGCAACGGACGCGCACGTCGATCGCCGGGAGCTCGGCCCGCACGCGGAGGCTGCCCTGCTGGGGGTCGAGCGTGAGCGCGGGGGTCCCGAAGCTCGCGCCGGTCGCGTCGACCTGCACGTCGGCGAGGCCGGCGCTGCCCGTGTAGAGCGGGTTCTGGGCGAGGATCATGGCGCCCAGGTTCTGGCCGCCGAGCTGCTGGGCCGCGACGCGCTCGATCGCCTGGAAGGCGGGCCGGTTCATGCGGACCGCGAGCGCATCGCCGACCACGCTGGCCTCGGGGAGGAACTGGCCCGAGACGACCGGGACGACGGTGCGGCGGCGCTGCCCGAGCGGGTCGGCCGCCTCGAGCTCGATCACGTTGAGGCCGGGCGTGAGCGTGACGACCTCGCGGAAGGCCCCGCCGGCGCCCGGGAGCACGGGCTGGCCGTTCAGGAGGAAGTAGGCCACGCCCGTCTGGTCCGTGACCGTGCCCTCGACGAGGACCTGCGCCTGGGTCGTGTGCTGCCCGCGCGTGGGCGACGTGAGCACGACCTCGGGCGGCGCCGTGTCGGGACCCGTCGGCCCGGGCGTCCCCGGCGTCGTCGGCGCGGCGCTGCTGACACCGGCCGCCGCGCTCGAGGTCGTCGCGGCGGGCGAACCCGACGTGCTCGTCGCCGTCGACCCGCTCTGGGTCGCGGCCGTCGAGGCGGCCAGCCCCCCACCCCCGCCGCCGCTGCTCCCCCCACAACCGACGAGGAGGGACGAGACGAACGCTGCGCTGAGGGCGCACGACACGAACAGTCCGCGACGCATGGTCGGCTCCGTCCCGGGCGTATTCCGCCCGCTCGGCGTCCAGATTAGGAAACGCCACCGACGTTAGCCAGGGGATTCAACCTACCGTGCATACGAATCTTGTGGCGCCGCGCGTCAAGTATTCCGCCGGCCAGGGGATCCGTCGTCCGGATCTGGGCGAGGAGGGTGGAAGGTGTTGCCATGAGGCACCTTGCCAGTGCGCGGTCCGCGCGGTGGGCTCACCCGGGGGGGGATACGGGGTCACCGGGAGTCGTGTCCGGTGGTCACCTGCGGCGGCCTCGCGCTCCTGCGCCGGTGGCCCCGGTGGATCGTGGGGTGCGTGAGCGGGGCGAGCGCGGAGCAGGTCGCTCGTGGGACGTCGGCGGGTCGCGCCCGGCGCGCCGAACGGACGGCGGGCGGCCCTCGCCACGGCCGGAGGCGACGGGCCGGCCTCTCGGGGAGCGGGAGCTCCGGCGGTGGATCGCGGCGACGCGCATGGTGTGAGCGCCGCCGCGCCGGCTCCACGCCCTCGGGCTCCGCGAGGCGCGCCGCTCGCGGGCACGACGGCGCGGCCCCGGACGCCCGCGGAGCGAGGCCGACTATCGCTGGAAGATGGGGAGGTAGCGGCGCGGGAGCTGGAGGATCAGGAGCGCGATCGCCGTCCCGTAGCTCTTGCCGAACGGGCTGTCCCAGTGGTCCGTCCCGTTGCGATGCTCGAGCAGCTCGCGCTGGATCCGGGGGAAGTACCCCTCCCAGTCGGCCCCGCCGCGCTGGAACATGGCCTGCGCGGTGTAGAGGTGCGTGTAGTACCAGAACGGGACCTTGCTCCGGTCGAACTCGTTGTGGATCCGCAGGTAGGCGAGCCCCTTCTCGACCGCGTCGCCGTGGTACTCCCCGGCGCCGTGGAGCACGGAGAGGCCGGCGGCCGTGAGCGCGGCGGAGGTCCGGCCCCAGCGGAGCGTGTAGCGGACCCCGCCGTCGGGCTGCTGCGAGGCCTTGATGTAGTCGACCGCGCGCCGGACGACGCGCGGGTCGACCCAGATCCCGGCGTTGTGGGCCGAGCGCAGCGCCTGGATCTGCGTGATCGTGACCGAGCCCTCGTCGCGGCCCGAGGCCGGGTGGTAGTACCAGCCCCCGTCGGCCGAGATCGAGCGCTCGGTGAGCCGGCAGGCGCGCGCGATCGCCTCGCGCATCCGCTCGCGCAGGGCCGCGTCGCGCGTCTCCCCGTAGGCCTCGGCCAGGAACAGGAGCGCGAACCCGTGCCCGTGCATGGGACGGTCGTCCTGGACCTCCTCCGCCTCGGACAGGTCGAACAGGAGCCCGGCGTGCGGCCCGTCCTTGCGCTGGCTGTCGAGGACCCAGCGCACGGCGCGCCGCACGTTGTCGCGGTAGCGCCCGGCGTCGGGCGTGTCGCCGTGCGCGAGGAGCGCGAGCCCCGCGAGCCCCGTGATCGACATCTGGTAGCGGGACGGGTTGCTCGCCCAGCGCCCCGAGCCGACCTGCTCCCTGGCGAGCCAGGCGGCCCCGCGCTCGACCGCCTCGAGCGTGGCGGGCGGCAGCTCGTCGGCGGGCCGGGCCCGCGCGGTGGCGCGCGGCGCGGGCGGCGGCGGCGTGTCCTGCGCGTGGGCCCGCCGGGCGAGGGGGCCCGCCAGGAGGGTGGCGACGCCGCCGGCGAGCGCGGCCCCGAGCGCGAGCGCCGCCTGCGTCCTGGCTCCCGCCACCCTGCCCCTCCGTCGGCGCGCGGCGCCGGGTCCGCTCGGGAGGTTACTCGCCGCCGCGAGGGCGCGCGAGGGCGCGGCGCGTGTGGAGCAGGAGCACGGCCACGGCCGTCGGGTCGACGCCCGGGATCCGCGCGGCCTGCCCGACCGTCGCGGGGCGCAGGCGCGCGAGCTTCTCGCGCGCCTCGAGCGGGAGCCCGTCCAGGGCCCGGTAGTCGAGGTCCGGCGCGAGCGGCGCCTCCTCGCGCGCGCGGTCGCGCGCCACGAGCTCCTGCTGGCGCGCGACGTAGCCCGCGTAGCGCAGCTCGCGCTCGAGCGACGCGCGCGCCGCCGGGTCGAGCGCGGCGACCGCCTCGGCCGGGCCGGGCGCCGCCGCGGCGACGTCCTCGAGCCGGGCCCCGGGCC
>JANJTH010000615.1 GCA_024711205.1 Planctomycetota bacterium
CCGCGCCGGCGGGCGCGCGCGGCCTCGCCTGCCGCGCGGTCGCAGGCCCCCGCTCGGGGAGACCTCCCCGGCGCGCCGTGGGTGGACCGTCTCCCGCGGGCCGCGCCGGGGCGCCGTCGTCGCCCGTGGCGCCTGCGCGCAGGCCCTCCGCGGACCCGGGGGCGATCGGAGGGCGGGGGCCCGCCGGGACGTTGCGCCGCAGCTCGGGCGAGAGCCGCGGGGCGCGCGGGCGCAGGCCGCCGCCGGCGGGGGACGTCGGGGAGACGACGACGGTCTCGGCGCCTGCGCCCGGCTCCGCGGCGTCCGAGCCTGCCTCCGCCTCCGCGCCGGGCGCCCCCTCGTCGCGCTGGCGCGAGGCCTCGAGCAGGAGCCCGGTGATCGTCTGGCCGCGCATGGCGTCGGGGCCCAGGTCGTCGCCCACGAGCAGCCGGAAGTGCCCCCGGTCGAGGCGCAGCATGGCGAACACCGCCGCCGCGTCGCGCAGCGCGCCGAAGCTCGCCGCGCGCGGGCGCCCCGCCTCGACGACGAGCTCGCCCGACTGCCGGCCCGACACGACGTGGAGCCGGCCGGTCCGCTGGTTGAACTCGAGCGTCTGGAGGACCTCGGAGAGCGGGACCTCGCCGAGCCGCCCGGCGAGCGCCTGCGCGACGTCGGGGCGGCGGTCGTCGGCCTCGGCCTCGGCCTCGGCCTCCCACGAGGTCGCCGCCTCCTCGTCGAGCACCTCGAGCGCGTAGGGCCCGATCGACACGACGTCGCCCACGCGCAGGAGCGTGCCCGCCGACGCGCGCCGCTCGTTCACGTAGGTGCCGTTGCTCGACCCCTCGTCCTCGATCAGGAGCGTCCGGCGGCGTACCTTGATGGTCGCGTGATGACGCGAGACCTCGACGTGCGGGAGGATCACCTGGCAGTCGCGCCCGCGGCCGATCGTGAGCATGGGCCGCGGCCCGAGCGGGATCGGCGGCAGGGGGCGGCAGCACAGCCAGGCCAGGACCTCGGGGCCGCCCGCGGCGGCGAGCCGCCCCGAGGGTGGGCGGCGCGGGGCGCCCTCGCCGCGGATCGGCGCCGGGAGCTGCCGGGGCGGCTCGCCGCCGGACGCAGGGCTCGCGGCGGCCTCGGCGGCGCGGCGCACCTCGCGGCGGTCCCAGCGCTTCGTCGCCCCCTGGGCGGGGAGCTCGGCCCCGCAGAAGGCGCAGCGGACCTGGCCCGCGTCGTTGCTGAACCCGCAGGCCGGGCAGTCGAGCTGCGGCGGGCCGACGTCGGCGGGAGAGGTCGAGGCGAGGTCGTCCACGGGGCGGGCGATCCTACCGCCCGGGCCCGGCGGGCTGGGCGGGGCGCGTGAGCGACGCGCGCCTGCGCGACCTCGAGCGGCTCGCGCGCGCGAGCGGCGACCCGGACGACGAGGACGCGTGGCTCGCCGCGCGCGTGCGCGCGGGCGAGCTGCGGCCCGAGGGGGCGCTCGTCGAGCGGTTCCTGCGCGACGCCCGCCTGGCCTACGCCGGTCGCCGCGTCGAGCCGCGCGCGCGCCGCGAGGCGCTCGCCGCCGCGGGGCACGTCCAGGTCGGCTTCCTGCGCCTGCTCTACCAGCGCCTGCGCGAGGCGGGGCCGGTCCACGCGCGCGTGCGCGACGTGACCGAGGACCTGCTCGCGCGCCGCCCGCCGCTCCGCGGGCCGGACCTCCTCGTGCTCGTCGAGGGCGCGGTCAGCTCGGGCTGGGACCCGGCGCGCCTGCCCTGGGGGCACCTCGTGGGCGCGGCCGAGCGGCTCGCGGCCGCCCGCGGGCTCGACGAGCGGCTGCGGGCCGTCCTGCGGCGCGCGCGCGCCTCGCGGCTCGGGCAGGGGCAGGACGGGGCCTCGCGCGCCGCGCTCGCCCGGCTCGAGCGCCTGCTCGGGCCCTGACCCCGGCGACGCGGGAGGACCGTGCCAGGCTGACCGACCGGAGGGAGGCCGGCCTGGCGCGGTCCGAGCGCCTGCTCGGGACCTGACCCCGACGACGCGGCAGGACCGTGCCAGGCTGACCGACCGGAGGGAGGCCGGCCTGGCGCGGTCCGAGCGCTTGCTCGGGCCCTGACCCCGGCGACGCGGGAGGACCGTGCCAGGCTGACCGACCGGAGGGAGGCCGGCCTGGCGCGGTCCGAGCGCGGAGCGGACCCCACGCGAACCCTGCGCTCGGGCCGGGGCCCGGCCCGGATGCCGAGCGGACCCCTCGCGAGCGGGCCCGGGCGGGGGCCCCGCGCTACGCGGCGCTCGCGACGAGGATCCCCTCCTCGACGAGCATGACCGGGATGTCGTCGCGGACCGGGTAGAGCACGGCCCCGTCCTTGCGGAGCAGCCCCGCCTGCATGGGCTCCTGCACGACGGCCCCGGCCTTGTTCTTGAGCGCGCCGCGGGCGATGTCCGCGTTGAGGCGCGCGATCAGGTCGTCGGGCGCGAGCGCGACCGGCGTCCGGTCCTCGGGGCAGCACAGGATCTCGAGCAGGTCGGCGCTCAGGGCCATGGGTTCACCTCGGGGCGAGATCCTGCCCGGAAGCCCCGCCGCGGGCAAGCGGCCGGCCGGGGGCGAGCGCGTCGCCGTCGGGCTCGCCCCCGCCCGCGTCCGTGCCCTATCCTGCGGCATGACGTCCCCCCGCTTCGAGGTCCTCGACTGGGTCGAGACCCCGCTCGGCCCGCTCTGCCTGCGCCGCCGCGAGCTGCTCGGGCGCCCGGGCGCGCTCGTGACCGAGGTCACGCTCGACCACGAGCTGCTCATGAGCAGCCTGAACACGGTCTCCGAGGAGGCGCAGGCGACGCGCGCGCTCGCGCAGCATCCCGGGCGGGGCCTGCGCGTGCTCGTGGGCGGGCTCGGGCTCGGCTACACGGCCGCCGCGGCGCTCGCGAGCGACCGCGTCGCGCGGGTCCGCGTCATCGAGCTCCTGCCCGCCGTGGCCGGCTGGCTGCGCGACGGGCTCATCCCGCTGGCCGACCGCCTGAACGCCGACCCGCGCCTCGAGGTGGTCCTGGGCGACGTGTACGGGCTGCTCCTCGGCCCGCCCGCGGAGACCTGGGACCTCGTGCTCGTCGACGTCGACCACGCGCCGGACGAGCCGCTCGGGCCCGCGAGCGCGGCCTTCTACGGCGACGACGGGCTCGCGCGCGCCGCGCGCCATCTGCGCCCGGGCGGGCTGCTCTCGCTCTGGTCGGCCGGCGGCGACGACCCGGCGCTCGCGGCCGCGCTCGCGCGCACCGTCGACGACGGGCGCGTGGAGCCGGTCGCCAGGACGGACCAGCTGATAGACGAGGGCGTCGAGGTCGAGGGCGGGCTGTTCGGCGCCCGCCCGCGC
>JANJTH010000638.1 GCA_024711205.1 Planctomycetota bacterium
CGAGCGCGCAGGCGCAGGCCGCGAGCGCCCCCGCCCGGCGCGCCGGGCGGGCGGACCTGCGCACGCGTGCGCGCTCGCGCGGGCGCACCCGCACTCAGAGCCGGCGCCGGTGGGCCGGGATGAAGCTGTGCGCGCGCGCGCGGTCGTGGATCCCGGCGATCTCGTGGACGGCGAGGCGCGGCGCGAGGAGCGCGTTCTCGCTGTTCTGGTCGGTGCCCGAGACCGTCGTGTTGTCCGTGCAGATCGCGACGGGGACCCCGTGCTCGAGGAACGTGAACACGGGGTGCGGCTCGCCGCGCCCGACCGCGCCCGTCTGGTAGTTCGAGGTCTGGCAGCACTCGACGAGGATCTGGTCGCGCGCGAGCCGCCGCATGAGCGCCTTGTCGCGCACGGCCGAGCAGCCGTGGCCGATCCGCCGCACGCCGAGCACGTCGATCGCCTGCCAGATCGCCTCGGGGCCCTCGTCCTCGCCCGCGTGCGCGGTCAGCCCGAGCCCGCCCTTGCGCGCGATCTCGTAGGCCTCGCGGAACAGGCGCGGCGGGTTGCCGCGCTCGGCCCCGGCGATGTCGAACCCGACGACGCCGACGCGCTCGTGGAGGCTCTGCCCCTCGGAGATCGCCTGGCGGGCGAGCAGCTTGGCTATGTGCGGGCCCATGTGCCGCATGGCGATCACGACGAGCCCGCAGGTGAGCCCCTCGAGCTCGGCCTCGGCGCGGTTGAGCCCCTCGAGCACCGACACGAGCGCCTGGCGCGGGCTGAGCCCGGCGTAGACGTGAATGATCGGCGAGTAGCGGATCTCGAGCAGGCGCACGTTCTGCTGGTAGGCGGCGCGCGCGATCTCGTAGGCCACCTCGGCCACGTTCTCGTAGAACTGCGTGACCCAGAGCGGGTAGTGGAACTTG
The DNA here is from genome assembly GCA_024711205.1 of Planctomycetota bacterium. Taxonomy (GTDB): domain Bacteria; phylum Planctomycetota; class J058; order J058; family J058; genus JANJTH01. The sequence goes on from JANJTH010000638.1 coordinate 903, forward strand.
TCGAGATACTTGAGGAGGCCGGCCCCCTCCTCCTCGGGCTGGAGCACGAGCAGGCGCTCCATGTCCTCGAGCGTCTCGACCGGGGCGAGCCCGTGCTGGCGCATGAGGCGCCAGGTCACGTCGACCGGGATCGAGCCGTCGACGTGCTGGTGGAGCTCGACCTTGGCGACGGCCTTGACCTCGTCGGGGACGCGCTCGGGGCGCGGGACGAGCTTCGGCCGGGCGGCGGGCGGGCCGGCCTGGGTCGGGGCTCCGGCCGCGGGCGGCGTGGCGGTCTCGGTCACGGGGGCTCCTCCGCGTGGGGGCCGGGGGCCGCCGGCCCCCGGCCGGCGCCCCGGCCGACGTCCCGGCCAGGAGAGGCGAAGATACCTGATCGCGCCGACGGGGCGCGCCGAGGCCGGACCTGCGGCGGCTGGCTATACTCCGGGGCGGGTGCGGTCGCCGCGAGCGCCGCGCGGGAGGGGCACGTGAGCGGACCCCACACGGGCGGCGCGGGCGGCGCAGTGGGCGAGGACCCGCGCGCGATCGAGGAGGCCGTGGCGCGGGTCGCCCGGCGCCTGCTCCTGGCGGCCTTCCTCGAGCGGGCCGGGCGGGCGCTCCTGTGGGCCGCGGTCGCGTGCGTGGTCGCGCTCGCCGCGGACAAGGTGGTCCACCTGGGCGCCCCGGCCTGGGCCTGGCCGGCGGCCCTGCTCCCGCTCGCGCTCCTCACGGCGTGGGTGCTCGCGCTGCGCGCGCGCCCGACCCGGCTCGAGGCGGCGTGCGGGATCGACGCGCGGCTCGGGTTCGAGGAGCGCGTCTCGAGCGCCCTCGCGATCACGGCGCGCGGGGCCCCCGCGCAGCCGGTCGAGGCGGCGCTCGTGGCGGACGCCGCGACGCGCGTGCGCGGGCTCCACCCGTCGACGGTCGTCCCGCTCGCCGCCCCGCGCGAGCTGCGCTGGCTGCCCGTCGCGGCCGCGGCGGCGCTCGTGCTCGTGTTCCTCGTGCCCTCGGTCGACCTGTTCGGGCGCGCGGCGCAGGCGCAGGACCGGCAGCGGGCGCTCGAGGAGCAGCGGGCGCAGGCCGAGCGGATCCGCGCGCAGACCGAGGCCATGCGCCAGCGCCTCGGCGAGCGCGCGAGCCCGCGGGTCAAGGAGCTCGTGGCCGGCCTCGAGCGGATCGCCGCCGAGCTGAAGTCGGGGCAGGCCGACGCGCGGGACGTCATGCGGCAGCTCGAGCGGGCGCGCGACGCGCTGCGCGACCTCGAGCGCGACGTGGCGCCGTTCGCGCAGGCCGGGCGGCCGACCCCGGGCGACGACGCGACGCGCGACCTCCGCGACGCGCTCGCGAGCGGCGACCTGGGCAAGGCCGCGCGCGCGGCCAGCGATCTCAAGGCGGGCGCCGAGCAGGCCCTGCGCGAGGGGAAGACGCCGGAGGCGCTCGAGCGGCTCGCGGCCGACCTGAAGGGGCTCTCGCAGGACGTGTCGCGCGACGAGGGCCTGCGGCGGGCGTTCGACCAGGCGGCGGCGGGGCTCGAGGGCGGACGGGCGAACGAGGCGCTGGCGGGGCTCGACCGCGCCGTCGACGCGCTGACCGACATGGAGAACCTGCGCGAGCAGCTCGACCTCGTGCACGACATGATGCGCTCGCTCGAGGAGCAGGGTGACCCGCTCTCGCGCGGGACCGGCGAGGACCCCGACAGCCCGCTCAACCGCAACGACCAGGAGAACGTCGAGGGCGCGCCCGACCCCGGGATCGAGCAGGCCATGTGCGACGAGTGCGGCGGGCACGGCGGCGCCGAGGGCCAGCCCGACGCGGGGCCCGGGCAGCAGGACCCGGGCGGGGCCCAGGGGCAGCCCGACGGCGGGCAGGCCCAGCCTCCGCCCCAGCAGCAGCCGAAGTGTCCGACGTGCAACGGCGTCGGGCGGATCGAGCGCAAGTGCACCCCGTGCGGGGCGAAGGGGCGCCTCGAGGACGGCGCGGCCTGCGCGACGTGCCAGGGGTTCGGGACGGTCGAGGAGCCCTGCCCCGACTGCCAGGGACAGCAGCAACCGCCTCCGGGCGGCTTCGGGCCGCAGTTGCCCGGGGGCCCTCAGCAGCCGGGCGGGCAGCAGCCGGGTGGTCAGCAGCAGCCGGGTGGTCAGCAGCAGCCGGGTGGTCAGCAGCAGCCGGGCGGTCAGCAGCAGCCGGGCGGTCAGCAGCAGCCGGGCGGTCAGCAGCAGCCGGGCGGTCAGCAGCAGCCGGGCGGTCAGCAGCAGCCGGGCGGTCAG
>JANJTH010000639.1 GCA_024711205.1 Planctomycetota bacterium
CTCGCGCTGGCCGCGGTCGCGGCGGCGCAAGGGCGCGCCGTGGGCCTGCCCGGGTGGCGCGACCTGGCGCGCGTGTGCTGCCTCGCCCTCGGGCTGGCGGGCGACGACCCGCGGGCCGTCGCCGCGCTGGCCCGCTACGCGCTCGCCGACGCCGACCCCTCGCAGGCGGCCTTCGCGGCCCAGGCCCTGTGCCGGCTCGGCGGCCCGCGGGCCCGCGCCGGGGTCGAGGCCGCGCGCGCCCGCTTCGGGCCGGGCTCGGCCTTCGCGGCCGCCGTCGACCCGTGGCTGACGCCGCCCCCGGCGGGGGGCAGTGGACCGGGGGCGGGCGGGCGGTAGCCTGCCAGCGCCCCGGCCGCGCGCCGGGCCCGGAGGCCCCATGCTCGCCCGCTCGACCGCCACGCTCGCGCCGCTCCTCCTCCTCGCCTGGGCCGCGACCGCGCCGCGGGCCCGGGGGCAGGACCAGCCCCCCGACGGGCCCCCCCCCGCCGCCGAGCCCGCCCCCGAGGAGGCCCCGCCGACGATCCCCGACGCGGCCTGGGCGGGCCTCGAGCGCAAGCCCGTGCGCCTGGCCCACCGGTTCACGGCCGGGCAGGTCCTCGGGCAGCGGATCCGTCAGCGCATGGAGCTCGATCAGGGCGCGCTCGGGCACATGACGACCGACATGGTCCTCACGGCGGCGATCACGACCCGCGCGGCCGGCGCGGAGGGCGTCGAGCTCGAGCTCCGCTACCGCGACGTCGTCTACGAGCTCGACGCGAACGGGCAGACCTTCGCCCTCGACACGCGCGACGGGACGACCTCGGGCAACCCCGTCGTCGACGCGCTGGCCGGCATGGTCGGCGTGCCCCTGCGCATGGACGCCCGGCCCGACGGGCGGGTCGAGAAGGTCACGGGCGCGGGCAAGCTCGTCGACGCGATCGTGGGCCGGTGCCCGCCCGAGGTCGGCCCGCAGCTCCGCGCGCAGCTCGAGCAGAACATGAACGACGACCAGCTCGCGAGCACGTCGCAGGAGAGCCTGATCGTGTTCCCCGACCGCGAGCTCCGCCCGGGCGACGCCTGGCACCGGACCTACACGGCGCAGATCCAGCCGATCGGCGCGGTCGACTACCGGGCCGACTACGTGTTCCTGGGGACGGCCGTGCGCGACGGCGTGGCCCAGGCGAAGCTCCTCCTGCGCACGCGCTGCCGCGGCGTCCAGGCCCGCGAGTCCCTGCTCCAGCCCGGGCTCACGGCGGTCATGGACATGGACGCCTTCGAGGGGACGACGAGCGTGTGGGTCCGCCTCGCCGACGGGGCGCTCGTCGAGCAGGAGCCGCTCACGCTCCGGTTCGGGCTCAAGATCGCCGCCGAGGGCGAGGTGTTCGAGATGCGCTACCACATGATCCAGTCGACGGCGCACGCGCCCGAGGCCGAGAAGCCGGCGCCCGCGGGCGAGTAGCGGCCCCGCCCGCGTCGCCGGGGCAGGCGGCGAGGCTCGCCTCTTCTCCCGACTTCCCGTTCCCGCACGTCACGCGACCCCCTCCTGTCTCTTCCCTCTCTCCTTGCCCTTGCCCTTGCCCTTGCCCTGCTGCCCGGCGTCCCTCGCGCGCGCCTCCGCGCGGAGCTCTTCCCTCCCACGCGGTCCTGGAAGACCCTCTACCGCCGCAGGAGCGGCAGCATGCTCGAGCGGGCGTCCGTCCAGCGGGCACCCGCGGGGACGTCGGCCGGGAGCGGGCGCCAGCGGCGGTCGGTCGCGAGCGCGCCGAGGTCCGCCTCGTCCCGGGCGAGCGCGGCCCACACGGACCCGAGCTTGCCCTGGGCCTCGTGGGCGTCGAGGTCCTTGCACCAGCGCCCCGCGAGCCCGAGCGCCTGGGCCTGCGCGGCGACGACCTCCTCGAGCCGCAGGTAGCGGTTCGACACGTGGAGGGCGAGCAGGCCGCCCGGGGCCAGCTTGTCGCGGTAGAGCGCGAACGCCTCGCGCGTGAGCAGGTGCACGGGCACGGCGTCGGAGCCGAACGCGTCGAGGACGAGCAGCGTGTAGGCCCCGTCCGGCGCGTCCGCGAGGCGCAGCCGCGCGTCGCCGAGCACGTGCGCGACGGGCGCCTGGCAGTCGCGCAGGTAGGTGAACAGCCGCGCGTCCCCGGCGATCCGCAGGACGAGCGGGTCGACCTCGTAGAAGGTCCAGGCGTCGCCGGGGCGCGCGTAGGCCGCCATGGCGCCGGACCCGAGGCCCACGACGCCGACGCGCGGCGGGAGCCCGCGCGCCCGCCAGGCCTCGATCGCCGGGCCGAGCGGCCCGCGGGGGTGGTAGTAGGCCCGGGCCGTGCCTCGCTCGCCCTCGCCCGTGAGCTGCACGCCGTGGACGGTCCCGCCGTGGACGAGCCAGTGGGCGCGGCCGTCGGGCGAGCGCGTGACGCGGAGCGCGCCGAAGAAGCTGCGGGCGCGCAGGAGCGGCGCGCCGAGCGGCGAGGGGATCAGGGCGCCCGCGAGGAGGAGCCCGGCCAGGCCGACCGCGAGCCGGCGCGGGGCGCGCGAGACGCGCAGGAGGAGGACGGCCGCCGGGATCGTCGCGAGCGAGAGGCGGACCTCGGACGCCTCGGGGCCGCCCCCGCCGTCGAGGCCGGCGTGGCGGGCCGCGGCCTCGACGCCCACGACGAAGGCGAGGACGCCCAGGCCGAGCGCGAGGTCGCCGCGCCAGCCCGTGGGCGCGGACGGGAGCCCGCCCGCGCCGGGGCGGCGCAGCGCGCAGGCCGCGAGGATCGCGAGCGGGTACTCGGCGACGACGTCGAACGCGAGCGGGGCCACGAGCGCGTTGAAGGCGCCGCCCAGGACGCCGCCGAGCGAGACCCACAGGTAGAAGGCCGTGAGCCGGGCGGGCGGCGGGCGCGAGGCCGCGAGCGCGCCGTGGAGCGCGCGGGCGGCCGCCGCGAGGAGCGCCACGTGGAGCGCGAACGCGACCGGCGCGGCCGGCGCGCTCTCGGTCGCGAGCACGACGCAGGTGACGATCGCGAGGAGCGCGAGCGCGCGGTCGGCGACGAGGTCGGGCACCCGGGGCCGGCGCGCGAACGCGTCGACGAACGTGAGCAGGTAGACCGCGAGCGGGACGACCCACAGGAGCGGCGTCGGCGAGACGTCGGTCGTCAGGTGCGTCGTGGCGCCCAGGACGAGGCTCGACGGCACGGCCGCGAGGAGGACCCAGCGGAGCGGGCCGCCGGCGGGGGCCCGCCCCTCGGGCGGAGGGGCGCCCGTCGTCGCCGCGGGCGCGCCCTCGGCGGTCGAGGCGCCGGCGGTCGGGGCGTCGGCGGTCGCGAAGCCGCCGGCCGGCGCGGGGGGCGCG
>JANJTH010000676.1 GCA_024711205.1 Planctomycetota bacterium
GCGCGGGCGCGGCGCGGGCAGGGGCGGGCGCGCCCCCGACCGCGAGGGACGCGCGCGCGGGCTCGTCCTCGCCCGCGACGAGCAGGCCGAACGACCCGCCCCGGGGGGTCACGTGGGCCGGGGCGGCGCCGGTGACCACGCCGAGGCCGAGCAGGAAGGACTTCTCGAGCTCGAGCCGGAGCGGTCCGTCGGGCCTGGCGTGGCCCCGCCGGCGCAGGAGGGCGGCCAGGTCGGCGGGCGACCAGCCGTCGCGCCGCGCGTCGAAGTCGTGCAGGTCGACGCGCGGCTCGGCGGCGTCGTGGGCGAGCGTGAAGTACTCCCAGACGACGGCCTCGAAGGCGACGACGGCGGGCGGGTCCTCGCCCGCGGGCGCGTCGGCGGGGACGAGGCGCACGCGCGTCTCGACGCGCTGGAGCAGCGTCGCCCCGGGTGGGGCCGTGAGCGCGTAGCGGAGCGCGTAGGCCGCGCGGCCGACGGCGACGGCGCCCTCGTGCGCGAGGGGCGCCGGGTCCGCGGCGACGAGCGCCGGGGGCGGAAGCGCCGGGCAGGGGGCGGGAGGGGGGCGCACGGGGCGCAGGGTAGCGCGGGGAGGGGAGGGGGGAGGAGAAGAGGGAGAGGGGAGGAGAAGAGGGAGGGCAAGGGCAAGGGCAAGGGCAAGGGCAAGGGAAGAGGGGCAGGGGGATTGCATGACCGCGGGAACGGGGACGGGAACGGGAACGGGAACGGGAAGAGGGGGGGCGTGCGCGGGGGGCGAGGATCCTGCTACCGTGCGGCGCCGCGGGGCCTCGGGGGTGCGCCATGTCGGGGATCGAGAACCTCGCGATCAAGTTCGAGTCCGAGGCCGCGCCCCCCACCGCGCTCGTCTGCACGAAGCTCGTGGGCGAGGAGCGCCTCTCGACGCCGTTCCGCTTCGAGCTCGAGCTGCTCTCGGCCGACCCCGGGTTCGACCTCGAGGGGATCCTCTACGCGCCGGCCCGGCTCGGGCTCGAGGGGACCGCGGTCGGCGGCGAGGGGCGGGCGTTCCGCTGGTACCACGGGGCGCTCGCCAGCTTGACGCTCCTCGAGCAGGAGCACGGGCTCGTCCGCTACCGGGCCGAGCTCGTGCCCGACCTGCAGCGCCTCGCGGACTACCGGCGCAGCCGCGTGTTCCTCGACCTCACGATCGACGAGCTGATCGCGGCGGTGCTCGGGGCCGACCTGGGCCTCGAGCGGGGGCAGGACTTCGAGCTCAAGCTCGGGCGGACCGGGCAGGGCGACCGCAAGACGCGCGACGTCTACCCGGAGCGCGAGTACGTCGTGCAGTACGACGAGACCGACCTCGCGTTCCTCTCGCGCTGGCTCGAGCGCGAGGGGATCTTCTACTCGTTCGAGAACGACGGGACGCGCGAGCAGGTCGTGTTCGCCGACGCGGCCTCGGCCTACCGGCCGGCCGCGCCCGGGCACCGCTTCCGGTTCCGCCCCAAGGGCGGCGGCGACCGCGTCCAGACGACCGGCGCGAGCGAGGACGTGACCGCGCTCGTGTGCCGGCAGGCCCGCGCGCCCGGGCAGACGGTCGTCGCCGACTGGAACTGGCGCGACCCGGCCGCGCGCGTCGTCGCGCGCGCGAAGGCCGAGCAGGCGCGGCCCGGGCTCCTGCACGAGTACAACGCGCACGTGCGCACGCCGGCCCAGGCCAAGGCGCTCGCCGCGGTCCGCCGGGAGGCCCACGAGGCGCGCGCCCGCGTGTTCGAGGGGCGGAGCACGTGCCGCTCGTTCCGCCCCGGACGCACGTTCGACCTCGAGGGGCACTTCCGGCCCGACTTCGAGGGCGACTACGTGGTCACGGCCGTGCGCCACGAGGCCGAGCAGGCGGTCAACTTCGAGGCGGGGGCGGTCACGTCGTCCAACTACGAGAACTCGTTCGAGGCGCTCCCGCGCGCGCGCGCGTTCCGCCCCGAGCGCAGGACGCCCTGGCCCGCGATCCACGGGGTCATGCACGCGAAGGTCGACTCGGCCGGCGACGGCGCGTTCGCCGACCTCGACGACCAGGGCCGCTACCTCGTGCGCCTGCCCTGGGACCTGGCCGAGGCCGCCGACGCCGAGGGGCAATGCAAGCCGGCGGGCAAGGCCTCGCGCCGCGTGCGCATGGTCCAGCCCTACGGCGGGCCGGGCGTCGGCATGCACTTCCCGCTCCGCAAGGGGACCGAGGTCCTGCTCCTGCACATCGACGGCGACCCCGACCGCCCCGTGATCACGGGCGCCGTCCCGAACACCGAGACCCCGAGCCCGGTCGACCTCGCGAACCACAAGCAGAACCGGCTCCACACGACCTCGGGCAACGCCGTCGTCCTCGACGACGACCCGGCGCTCGGCGGCTTCGTCTTCGTCGACATGACCGGCGGGCACATGCGCGACCTGCGCCAGACCTCGCCGGAGATGCTGTCGTTGCCGGACTTGCCGTTCCTGCCGCCGCTGCCGCCGGTGCCCTTCGGGGGCGGCGGCGGCGAGGCGCCGCCGTGGACCCCGGCGCGCCCGCGGCCCGTGAGCCCGGCGCTGCGCCGCGCGATCGCGGGCGGGCGCCCCC
>JANJTH010000741.1 GCA_024711205.1 Planctomycetota bacterium
GGCCCGGCCGGCGAGGCGGGCGCCGCGGCGCCCGCCCGGGCGCCGGACGACCGACCGCAGGCGGGGCCATGAGCCGGCGCGTCGCGCTGCTCGCCGCCTGCGTGGCGACCCTCGCGCTCGCGCGCGTCGGCGTCTCGACCCTCGACGTCGCCGGCGCGGCGTCCGGGGGCGCCCCGTTCCTCGCGCGCGACCCCGACGACGTGGCCCGGGTCGTGCTCTCCCGCGGCGGGGCCGCGCTCGAGCTCGCCCGCGGCCCGGCCGGCTGGGTCGTGCGCACGCCCCGCGGCGACGTGCGCGCGCGCGAGGGGGTCGACGCCCTCGTCGAGCGGATCCGGGCCTGGCGCCGCGAGCGGCTCGCCGGCGCCGACCCGGCGCTGCACGCCGGCTGGTCGGTCGACGAGGCCTCGGCGCGCGCGGTGCGGCTCGTGGGCGCCGACGGGGCGGTCCTCGCGGACCTGCTCGTCGGGCGGATCGCGGGGATCGAGCTCGAGGACGTGCGCGACCAGGGCGCGGCGCTCGACACGAGCCGGCTCGGGCTGCTCGTCCGCGCGCGGGGCGACGACCGGACCTGGTTCGTGCGCGACTTCGTGACGCGCGAGCTCGAGCCGGACCCGCGCGCGTGGTTCGTGCGACCCTTCGCGGGGCTCACGCCCGAGGCGGTGCGCAGGCTCACGCTCGCGGGGGCCGTGAGCGCCGACGTCGCCGTCGAGCCAGGCCGCCCGATCCGCTTCGAGGCGGACCCGCGGCCCGTCGACGCCCCGGCGCTCCAGGCCTTCCTGTCCTGGCTGCGGCAGGTCGAGGTGACGGGGCCAGGGGCCGCCGACCACGACGCCTCGCCGGCGGCCGTCCGCCTCGTCCTCGAGCTCGCGGGCGACGACGAGGCGCGGACGACGCTCCGGGCCGACCTGGCGCCGAGGGCCCGGGGGTGGACCCTGCGCGTCGAGGGCGAGGCCTTCGAGCTCGACGCGGCGGGGGTCGAGCGGGCGCTCGCGGGGGCCCGGGGCGGGCTCGTGCGCCGGCGCCTGCTCCCCATCTGGCCGCGGGACGTGCGCCGCCTCGAGTGGAGCGCCGCGGCGGGCGCGCCCGGCGCCCCGCGCGCCGTCGCGCTGGCCCGGGCAGCCGACGGCGTGGGGTGGGAGGTGCCGGGCTCGCTGCGCGGCCCGGCGGGCGCGCCGCGGCCGGTCGCGCCCGCGCGGGTCGAGGCCGCGCTCGAGGCGCTCCTCGGGCTCCACGTGACGGCCTGGACCCGCGACACGGGGCCCTCCGCCCTCGAGCTCGCCCCGGGGCGTGAGGCCCTCGTCGTCACGACCGCCGACGGGACGACCCGGCTCACGCTCGAGCCGGGCGCGGCGCCCGCCGTCCGGGGCGCCGCCCCGGGCCTCCTGGCCGAGGTCGAGGCCGGGGTCCTCGCGCGCGCCCGCGAGGCCGTGTTCGGCCTGATGGAGTAGCCCGGCCCCCGCGGCGCCGGGCGGGCGCACGGGGCGCCGGCGGAGTCGCCCGTTGACGCCGTAGTGGGCGACGAGTAGGCTGCATCGAGCCTTATGCGCGCCATGCGGAGCGCGGGCCCGGCCTCGGGGCTGGTTCGGGAGCGCGGTCCCATGGATCCAGAGCTGAACCGGGAAGTCCTCGATGTCCGCAAGGTCATCGAGAAGAGCACCTCGAAGGTCAGCCTGCGCGACCTCGAGAAGAAGGGCTTCCGCCAGGTCAAGGTCCTGCGCGCGGGCGACATCAACCAGCTCATCTTCAAGGCCGTCCAGAACGTCCTCGCGAAGCAGCCGCGCGGCGCGGGCATGTCGGAGGCCGAGCGCGAGCAGGTCGTCAAGGAGGCCCGGGCCGAGGTCGACGCCCAGATGGCGCGCATGCGCCACCTCGAGCAGGAGGCCGTCCGGATCGAGAGCGAGAAGCAGGAGCTCGAGGCGGCGCGGCTCCGGCTCGAGGCGAAGATCAAGGAGCTCAACGCGCAGTTCGCGGCCCAGAACCAGGCGTTCATGGCCGAGAAGCAGGCCTTCCAGGCCGAGAAGCAGAAGCTCTTCGAGAAGGGCCTCGAGGGCCAGCAGGCGGCGGTGCGCCAGTACGAGGGCCAGCTCGTCGACCTGCGCGAGCGGCTCGCGCGCGCCGAGTCCAAGGCCCAGGCGGCCGAGGGCGGGGTCTCGCGGCAGGACCACGAGCAGCTCCGGGACCGGCTCGCGCGCGCCGAGGCGCGCGCCGACCAGGCCGAGGAGCGCGCGCGCGCGAGCGACGGGGCGATCCCCCGCCAGGAGCACGAGGAGCTGCGGGCGCGGCTCAAGGGGCGAATCGACGAGCTCGAGCTCGAGGCCGGGCGGCTGCGGTCGGCCGGCACGGAGCGCGACGAGGCCCAGGCGAAGCTGGCCCGGCTCAAGGCCCGGGAGGCGGAGCTCGAGGACGCCGAGCAGAAGTCCGGCCGCCGGATCGCGCAGCTCAACGACGAGGTCGACCGGCTCCAGAACGAGGTGAACCGCCTGCGCGAGGAGTCGGCGGCCAAGCCGGCCGCGGGCGGCGTCTCGGACGCGGAGCTCCAGCGCCTGCGCATGGAGGCCGAGCAGCGCGACCAGAAGATGCGCGAGCTCGTCCAGGGCCTCGCCAGCTCGCTCGTGACCGCGCAGACGGCCGCCGCTGCGCCCGGGGCCAGCCCCGACCTCTCGATGCAGTTCAAGAGCCTCCAGCTCACGCTCGCCGACCAGCTCAAGAAGGGCCTGGCGGGCATGGGCCGGGCGGGCGACTCGGGCTTCGACCTCACGCCGGAGCAGGCCGCCGCGCTGTTCGCCTCGCAGGCCGACGTCAAGCTCGAGACGAACATCAACACGGTCGCGCTCAAGGAGCAGACGGCCGCCGGCGTCAAGGACAAGCTCTCGAAGCTCAAGAACCTCCGGGGCGGCGGCAAGTAGGTAGACTGTCGCCCCGACGATCGAGGACCCGCACGACGGGGCCGCGGACCCGGCGCCAGGCGCGCCGGTCGCGGGCTCCGCAGGAGACGAGGACGCGCAGATGACCGAACGACCGAGCATTGACTTCGGGCACGCCGCCCCGCGGCCGGCCGCGGCCGGGCCGAAGCTGCGGCCGGGCAAGGGCCTCGACGTGGGCACCGCCAACCTGCTCTCGGCGGTCCAGGACTACGAGGGCAACGTCATCATCAAGGCGCAGCGCAACGCGTTCATCGACATCGAGCAGAACGACTTCACGCGCAACATGCTCACGAAGATGGACGTGCAGTACGTCGTCCTCAACAACAAGATGATCGTGATCGGCGACCCGGCGTTCGACCTCGCGAACATCTACAACCGCGAGACGCGCCGGCCCATGGCCGACGGCATGATCAGCCCGAAGGAGGCCGACGCGCTCCCGATCGAGAAGCTGCTCATCGACCGCCTGCTCGGCGCGCCGCAGGTCCAGAACGAGGTCGTCTACTACTCGGTCCCGGCCGAGCCGATCGACGCCGACATGAACGTCGTCTACCACAAGGGAATCTTCGGCGACCTCCTGCGGAAGCTCGGCTACAACCCGAAGGACATCCTCGAGGGCCACTGCATCGTCTTCGCCGAGCTCGACGAGGACGACTTCACGGGGATCGGGATCTCCTGCGGCGGCGGCATGTACAACGTGTGCGTCGCCTACAAGACGCTCCCCGCGCTCTCGTTCTCGACCTCGCGCGGCGGCGACTGGATCGACCGCAACGTCGCGAAGGTGCTCGGGATCAAGGCGTCGCGCGCCACGGCGCTCAAGGAGAAGGGCGTCGACCTGCGCAACCCGCACACGCGCGAGCAGCAGGCGATCGACCTCTACTACCGCGAGCAGATCCGCTACGCGCTGGCCGAGATCAAGAAGCGCTTCGAGTCGTCGGAGAACATGCCGCAGTTCCCCGACCCGGTCGACATGGTCTTCGCGGGCGGGACGAGCAAGATCGGCGGCTTCATCGACGTCGTGAAGGACGAGCTGAGCCGCATGCAGTTCCCGATCCCGATCAAGAACGTGCGCCGGGCCGAGGACCCGTTCACGTCGTGCGCGCGCGGCGCGCTCGTGGCCGCCGCGGCCGACGAGGACAACCCGGACGAGTAACGGGCGCGCTCGCGGGGAGCCCTGCGGGCTCCCCGCGCGCGCCCGCCACTCGTCCGGGATGGGGATGGGTGGCGTGAGGACGCCGCGGGAGCGCACAGCCCCGCGGCGTCTTCGTGTACGCGCGGACGGAGGGGCCGCGTCAGGCCGGCGGAGGCTCGTCGTCGGCCACGAGGTCGAGGGCGTCCTGCTCGAGGGCGGCGAGGCGGCGGGCGAGGTCGCGGCAGCGGCGGTAGACGTCGCGCGAGAGGTCGAGGCGACGGCAGATCGCGGCGATCACGTCGAGCTCGTCGTCGTCGATCGTCCCGTCCGCGACGACGAAGCGCATGAGCTCGAACAGGAGCGCGCGGCGGGCGGGGACCTCGGGGAAGGCGGGCTCGAGCCGGGCGAGGAGCGCGTCGAGGTCGGCGGGGGGCGCCGGGAGCTCGGGCGCCCCGCAGGCGGCGCGCAGGCGGCGGAGGAGCTCCTCCTCGCGCAGGTCGAGCACGCCGTCGGCGCCGGTCAGGAGCTGCGCCGCCTGGCAGAGGAGCCGGCGCTGGGCGGGGTCGAGCAGGTGGTGGAGCAACGCGGGCCTCCTGCGGGAGGCGGCCCCGCGGGCCGCCTCCGCGCGCTCAGAGCGTGTGGAAGTCGAGCGCGATGTCGATGCTGCGGGCCGAGTGCGTCATGGACCCGGTCGAGATCCGGTCCACGCCGGCCTCGGCGAAGCCGCGGATCGTGTCGAGCTTGATCCCGCCCGAGGCCTCGAGCCGGGGCGCGCGGGCCCCCCGCGCGGCGGCGTCCTCCCGGACCGCGCGCACGGCCCGCGCGAGGTCGGGCGGCGCGAAGTTGTCGAGGAGCACGATGTCCGCCCCGGCGCGGGCCGCGCGCAGCGCGCCCGCCTCGGTGGTCACCTCGAGCTCGAGCTCGAGGCCCGGGGCGGCCTCGCGGGCGAGCCGCACGACCTCCTCGATCGCGCCCTCGCCGCCGAGCGCGGCCAGGTGGTTGTCCTTGACGAGGACCATGTCGAACAGGCCCACGCGGTGGTTGTGCCCGCCGCCGGCCCGTACCGCGTACTTCTCGAGGGTCCGCCAGCCGGGCGTCGTCTTGCGGGTGTCGAGGACCATGACCCCCGTGCCCTCGACCGCGTCGACGAGCCGCCGCGTGGCCGTCGCGACGCCGCTCAGGCGCTGGAGGAAGTTGAGCAGCGTGCGCTCGGCCGCGAGCACGCCGCGCGCGGGCCCGCGGAGCTGGGCCACGACCTGCCCGGGCCCGATCCGGTCCCCGTCCTGCGCGCGCGGCTCGAGCTGCGCGCGCGGGTCGACCCGCTCGAGCACGCGCCGGGCGAGCGGCAGCCCGGCGAGCACGCCGGCCTCGCGGAACACGAGGTCGCCCACGCACTGCGCGTCCTCGGGGATCACCCGCGAGGTCACGTCGCCCTCCGCCCCCAGGTCCTCCTCGAGCGCGAGCTCGAGCAGGCGCGTGACCGCGGGCGCCGAGAGGTCCGAGGGGTCGGGGTGCATGCGTTCCTCCTGGCGCCGGCGCCGCGCCCACGCCGCGCCGGGTCGGTCGTCCGGGCGCCGGTCCGCCGCTCGAACATACCCCCGGGCCCGGCGGGGCGGCACGCGCCGGAACATCGTCTAGGATCCCCCGCTCGCCCGCCCGGCGCCCTCGCGCCCGCGGGCCCACGAGGAGGAGCCATGCCCGTCACGTCGGCGATCGAGATCGAGCACGTCCAGGCCCGCTGGGTCCTCGACAGCCGGGGCAACCCGACCGTCGAGGTCGACGTCCTGCTCGAGGACGGGACGCTCGGGCGCGCGATCGTGCCCTCGGGCGCGTCGACGGGCGCGCACGAGGCGCTCGAGCTGCGCGACGGGGGGAGCGCCTGGCACGGGAAGGGCGTCTCGAAGGCGGTCGAGCACGTCAACGAGGAGCTCGGGCGCGCGGTCGTGGGCCTCAACGCGCTCGCGCAGGACGAGGTCGACGGGGTGATGCTCGAGCTCGACGGCACGCCCAACAAGGCGAAGCTGGGCGCGAACGCGATCCTCGGCGTCTCGCTCGCGACGGCGCGGGCCGCGGCCGACGCGGTGGGGCTGCCGCTGTATCGCTACCTGGGCGGGCTCCAGGCCAACGTGCTGCCCGTCCCGCTCATGAACGTCGTGAACGGCGGCGCGCACGCCGACAACGGGATCGACGTGCAGGAGTTCATGATCGTCCCCTGGGGCGCCGAGAGCTTCTCGCAGGCGCTCCAGTGGGGCGCCGAGACGTTCCACCACCTGAAGAAGCTGCTCAAGGCGCGCGGGCTGGCGACGAACGTCGGCGACGAGGGCGGGTTCGCGCCGGCGATCGACGGCTGCGACGACGTGCTCGAGCTGCTCGTGCAGGCGATCGAGAAGGCCGGGCGCAAGCCGGGCGAGGAGATCGCGCTCGCGCTCGACGTCGCGGCGAACGAGTTCCAGGTGGACGGCGGCGGCTACCGCGGGCGCTCGTTCGGCAAGGGCGAGAAGATCGACGCGGCCGCGCTCGACCAGGTCTACGCCGGGTGGCGGGCGAAGTACCCGATCGTCTCGATCGAGGACGGCCTGGCCGAGGACGACTGGGCCGGCTGGAAGGCCCACACGAAGGCGCACGGGGGCGCGTGCCAGCTCGTGGGCGACGACCTGTTCGTGACGAACACGGAGCGCCTGGGCCGGGGGATCCGCGAGGGGATCGCGAACGCGATCCTGATCAAGGTGAACCAGATCGGCACGCTCACCGAGACGCTCGCCGCGATCGACATGGCGCGCCGGGCCGGCTACGGCGCGGTGATCTCGCACCGCTCGGGCGAGAGCGAGGACACGACGATCGCCGACCTCGCGGTCGCGACGGCCGTCGGCCAGATCAAGACCGGCTCGCTCAGCCGGACGGATCGCGTCGCGAAGTACAACCAGCTCCTCCGGATCGAGGAGGAGCTCGGGCCGGCCGCGCGCTACGCCGGCAAGGCGCCGTTCCGGGGGCGGTGAGCGCGGCGGCGCGGGCCGGGGCGTCGCGCGCCGCGGGGGCGGAAAGAGGAAGAGGGGGAGGGAGGAGAAGGGAACAGGAGGGAGGGCAAGGGCAAGGGCAAGGGCAGGGGCAAGGGAAGAGCTGCGTGGGGGTCGCAAGAGCCGCGGGAACGGGAAGAGAGCCGGCGCCGTGGGTCCGCCACGAGGATGACGACGTGCTCGCGGTCGAGAAGCCCGCGGGCGTGTCGACGCATCAGGCCGAGCCGCTCGGGCAGGTCGGGCTCTACGAGCATCTCCTCGCCGTGCGCGGCCCCGGGGCCCCGCTCGCGCTCCTGCACCGGCTCGACAAGGAGACCTCCGGCCTGCTCTGGCTCGGCAAGTCGGCGGCCGGGCGGCGCGCGCTCGCGGGCGCGTTCGAGCGGCGCGAGGTCGACAAGCGCTACCTCCTGCTCGTGGCGCGCGACCCCGCGCGGCCCTCGCGGCTCGCCTGCGACGACCGGATCGCCAAGCCGAAGCGCCGGGGCGCGGGCGCGAAGGGCGAGGCGGCCGAGACGGCGTTCGAGCGGCTCGAGGCGGGGCCGCGGGTCGAGCTGTTCGAGGCCCGCCCGCGGACGGGTCGCACGCACCAGGTCCGCGTCCACGCGGCGCGGCTCGGGCTCCCGCTCCTCGGCGACACGCTCTACGGCGGGCAGGCCGCGGCGCGGCTGTTCCTCCACGCCGCGCGCGCGAGCTGGCCCGGCGGCCCTGCGGCCGAGGTCCCCTTGCCCGGGAGCTTCCGGCGCGTGCTCGCGGGCGCGGCCCCGCACGACCTCGGCGTGGCCGCGCTCGCGGCCGCCGAGGCCCGGGCGCCCCTGTTCGACCCGGCGGACACCGACTGCTGGCTGTGGATCGACCGGCATCACGACGGGTTCCCCGACCTGCGCGTCGAG
Source organism: Planctomycetota bacterium (assembly GCA_024711205.1). Classification (GTDB taxonomy): domain Bacteria; phylum Planctomycetota; class J058; order J058; family J058; genus JANJTH01. The sequence continues at coordinate 7,958 of JANJTH010000741.1, forward strand.
CGGCTCGGGCCGCTCGCGCTCGTCCTCCGCTACGACGAGCGCCCGGGGCCGCTGCCGGACCGGGTCGTCGAGGCGCTCCACGAGGCCGCGCCCGGGCTCGCGGCAGTCTGGGTCCAGCGCCGCCCGCGCGGGGCCGCCGGCGGCCCGGCCGAGCGCGTCGCGGGCGAGGCGGGCCCCCGGCTCGAGGTGGTCGAGCACGGGCTCCGCTACGGGCTCGACCTGACCGCGTCGCCCACGTCGTCGGGGCTGTTCCTCGACCAGCGCGAGACGCGGCGCCGGCTGCTCGCGCTCGACCTGCGCGGGCAGGAGGTCCTGAACGTGTTCAGCCACACGGGCGCGCTCTCGGTCGCCGCGGCGACGCGGGGGGCGCGCACGACGTCGCTCGACCTGTCGAAGGCTTACCTGGCCTGGGGGCGCGAGAACCTGGCGCGCAACGGGCTCGACCCGGCGGCGCACGACGCGATCTACGGCGACGCGCAGGACTGGCTGCGCCGGCTCGAGCGCAAGGGCCGGCGGTTCGACCTCGTGCTGCTCGACCCGCCCAGCTTCAGCACGACCGGGCGCGGGAAGGGCTCCTGGTCGGTCGAGCGCGACCTGGGCGGGCTCGTCGCCCAGGGCGCCCGGCTCGTCCGCCCGGGCGGCGCGCTCTACGTCTCGACGAACCTGCGCCGCCTCCCCGCGGCCCGCTTCCTCGAGCGCGTGCGCGAGGGCGTGGCCGCGGCCGGCCGGACCGCGGAGGTCACGCCGGCCTCGCTGCCGCTCGACCACCGGGCCGGGCCCGGCGACCCCCCCTACCTCAAGGCGGCCTGGCTCGCGCTCTGAGCCCGCGCCCGTCCGGGGTCGGCGCCCTCGAGGGGGGCCTCGGCGAAGGCCGCCGCGACGCCTGCGAGGCGGGGGCGACCCGAGCCTCCCTGGAGGGACCGCGCGTCGCGACCCATGGAGCAGGCGGCGCAGGCGGCGCGCGCGGCCGAGCCGACAAGCTCCGCCGGGGCCCTCAACGCAGCGCGCGGCGGAGCGCCTCGGCGAGCGGCGGGTGGAGCGTGCCCGCGACGCGCCGGTCGTGCCAGAGCCGGGGGTCGCGCCGCGCGCGGTCGGCGAGCCGGAGGCTGGCGCGCTCGTCCTCGGGGCGCTGCGCCTCCTGGCGGAGCATCTGCTCGACGGCGCGGGCGGCCGCGTCCCAGCGGCGCAGCGCGCCCTCGACGAGCCCGAGCCCGAGGAACGACCACGACCGCCAGCGCGCCCCGCCGGAGGTCGCCGCGTCGGGGAGCGGGGCCTCGCCGGGCCCGAACGCGGCCCGCTCGAGCGCGGCCCGCGCCCCCGCGCGGTCGCCGAGCTCCAGCCGCAGGAGCCCCTGGCCGAGCCAGCCGGCGGGCGAGCGCGGCCGCCCGCGCGCGAGGCGCGTCGCGGCGCCGAGCGCGTCGAGGAGCCCCGCGGGGTCCGGGACCGGGTCGGGCCAGTGGACCTCGACCGCGTAGAGCGTCCCGCTCAGGGTCACGAGGTCGGGGTCGAGCGGCCAGGGGAGGCCGCCGTCGACGGCGGCCGGCCGCGAGGCGGCGAGGGCCTGCTCGCGCATGAGGGCGGCCAGGTTGCCCGGGTTGTCCTCGGCCCGCTGGCGCTGGAACGCGGCGAAGTCGAGGAGATACCCGGCGTCCAGCCCGAACGCGAGCGCGCGGTACGCGCGCCAGCCGTCCCCGCTCTGGCGCGCGCCGGCGGCCCAGGAGTAGTTCGTGGCGAGGAACGGCGCCCGGGCGAGCAGCTCGTCGCCGAGCCGGAGCTCGTCCTCCTCGGCGAACGAGGTCGGCCCGCTCCGCTCGGCCGCGAGCAGCTCGAGCCGGAGCTCGTCGAGCCGGGCCGAGGCGGCGCGCGTCGCCTCCAGCCGCTCCTCGGCCGCGCGGCGGGCCGCCGCGTCGCCGGCCGCGTGCGCGGCGTCGAACAGGGCGCTGTGCCGCGCCGTGCGCGTCTGGAGCGGGAGCGCGAGCGCCTCGGCCAGCGCGCTCGCGCGCTCGCAGAGGGCGAGGCGCGCGGCGGCGCCCTCCGGCCCGCGGGCGCCGCCCTCGGAGGCGCCCAGCGCCCGCAGCCCGGCGTCGATCCACCCGAGGACGACCGCCGCCCGCGCGGGGGGCTCCTCGACCTCGCGGGTCGCGCGATCCACGGCGGCCGCGAGGGCGGCGCCTGCGCCGGCCTCGCCCGCGG
>JANJTH010000777.1 GCA_024711205.1 Planctomycetota bacterium
CCCGCGACGCCGGCCCCCGCGTCCGCGGTCGTCGAGGCGGCGCCGCCCCCTCCCGCGCCGGCGACCCCGCCGCCCGCGCCGCCGAGCCCCCCGCCGAGCCCCCCGCCCAGCCCCGTGGACGCGGGCGCCGTGCAGGCCACGCTCGAGGCCACCTGGGAGGCGCTGACCAGGACGGCCGACCTCCTGTTCGCCCAGAACGACGCCGACCCGCTCCCGTACCTGCTGCGCCGCACGGCGCTCTGGCGCGGGCTCGTGAAGCCGCCCGCGGCGACGGGCGCGCAGCTCGGGTTCCCGGGCGGCGACCCGGGCCTGCTCCAGAAGCTCGAGGCCGCGGACGAGGCCGGCGACTTCGCGGGGCTCCTGCGGCTGGCCGAGCCCGCGGCCTCGCGGCAGCGCCTGTGGCTCGAGCCGTCGTACCTCGCCTACCGGGCGCTCGACGGGCTCGGCAAGCGCCACGAACCGGCCCGCGACGCGCTCGCGAGCGAGCTCGTCGCGCTCGGCCGGCGCCTGCCCCAGCTCCTCGACCTGACGTTCAAGAACGGCGTCCCGCTGCTCGGGCCGAAGGGCCGGGCCTGGCTCAAGCTCCAGCTCGCGGGCGGCGGCGGCGGCGGCGGCGACGGCCCCGCCGACCCCGTGGACGGGGCCCTCGCGCGCGCCCGCGCGAAGCTCGCCGACGGCGGGCTGCCCGCGGCCGTCGAGGCGCTCGGCGACCCCGCGCCCTCGAGCGCCGGCGCGCGCGGGGGGTTGCGCGCGCGCCTCGCGCGGGCGCGCCTCTGGCTCGAGGGCGGCCGGGCCGACCTCGCCGCGGCGCAGCTCGAGGGGCTCGACCAGGAGCGGCAGCGCGTCGGGCTCGACGCGTGGGAGCCGGCCCTCGCGGTCGAGGTGCTCGCGCTCCGCCTCGAGGCGCTCCGCCAGGCGCCGCAGAAGCCGAAGGACGCGCCCGAGCGGGCGCGCACGATCCAGGACGCCCTCTGCCAGCTCGACCTCAGGGCCGCGCTGGCCGCGGCGCCGTAAGCAGAGGAGGCCCCGTGGCCAAGGACGACGGTTCGATCGCCCCGCGCGAGCGCGTGAACATTCGCTACAAGTCGGCGACCGGCAACGCCCAGGAGCAGCGCGAGCTCCCGCTCAAGATGCTCTTCGTGGGCGACTACACGCTCCGGCAGGACGACACGCCGCTCGCCGAGCGCAAGGCGATCAACGTGAACAAGGACAACTTCAGCAAGGTCATGGAGGGCCAGAAGCTGAAGCTCCAGTTCGGCGTGAACAACAAGCTCGAGGAGGGGAAGGCCGGCGAGGCGCCCGGCGACATGGCCGTGAACCTCAAGTTCGACAGCCTCGCGGACTTCAAGCCCGAGGCCGTCGTCAAGCAGGTCCCCGAGCTCAACAAGCTGCTCGAGCTGCGCCAGGCGCTCGTGTCGCTCAAGTCGCCGCTCGGGAACAACCGGGACTTCCAGAAGAAGATCAAGGACATCGTCGAGAACGAGGACACCCGGAAGAAGATCCTGGGCGAGCTCGGCGCCGACGGGAAGCAGGGGTAGGCCATGACGCAGGAGCAGCAGGCCGCGGCCGCGGCCCAGACGACGACGAGCGAGGTCTCCCTCCTCGACGAGATCATGCAGCAGACGAAGCTCTCGCCCGACCAGGAGGGCTACGAGGTCGCCCGCCGGGGCGTCAGCGCGTTCATCGGCCAGCTGCTCGCCCCGGGCAAGCAGCAGAAGGCCGACAAGACGGTGATCGACGCCATGGTGGCGGAGATCGACCGCAAGCTCAGCGCGCAGGTCGACGAGATCCTCCACCACGAGCAGTTCCAGAAGCTCGAGTCGGCCTGGCGCGGGCTCAAGCTCGTCGTCGACCGGACCGACTTCCGCGAGAACGTGAAGCTCGAGCTGCTCAACGTCAGCAAGGAGGACCTCCTCGCCGACTTCGAGGACTCGCCGGAGATCGTGCAGTCCGGTCTCTACAAGACGATGTACACGAACGAGTTCGGCCAGTTCGGCGGCAGCCCGTACGGCGCGCTGATCGGCAACTACGACTTCGGGCCCGGCCCGCAGGACGTGGCGCTGCTCGGCAAGATCGGGAGCGTCGCGGCCATGTCGCACTGCCCGTTCATCGCCGCGGCCGGCCCGCAGTTCTTCGGCGTCGAGAGCTTCGAGGAGCTCCCGAACCTGAAGGACCTCCAGGCCGTGTTCGAGGGCCCGCAGTACGCCAAGTGGCACGCGTTCCGCGAGTCGGACGACGCGCGCAACGTCGGGCTGACCGTCCCGCGGTTCCTGCTCCGCCTGCCGTATGGCAAGGACACGGACCCGGTCAAGGCGTTCGAGTACACCGAGCAGGTCGCGGGCAAGCACGACGCCTACCTGTGGGGCAACACGGCCTACGCGTTCGCGACGCGCCTCGCCGAGAGCTTCGCGAAGTACCGCTGGTGCCCGAACATCATCGGCCCCCAGAGCGGCGGCACGGTCAGCGACCTGCCGCTCCACCAGTACGAGGCCATGGGCGAGATCCAGACCAAGATCCCGACCGAGGTCCTGATCTCGGACCGCCGCGAGTACGAGCTCGCCGAGCAGGGGTTCATCGCCCTCGCCATGCGCAAGGGCAGCGACGAGGCCTGCTTCTTCTCGGCCAACTCCTGCCAGAAGGCGAAGACCTTCGGGACGAGCAAGGAGGGCAAGGACGCCGAGATGAACTACCGGCTGGGCACCCAGCTCCCGTACATGTTCATCGTCAACCGGCTGTCCCACTACATCAAGGTCCTCCAGCGCGAGCAGATCGGCTCGTGGAAGGAGAAGGCCGACCTCCAGCGCGAGCTGAACCAGTGGATCGGCCAGTACGTCGCCGACGACGACAACCCGTCGCCGGCGATCCGGAGCCGCTGCCCGCTGCGCTCGGCGCAGATCGACGTCGAGGACGTCCCCGGGGAGGCCGGCTGGTACAAGGTCTCGATGAAGATCCGGCCCCACTTCAAGTACATGGGCTCGTTCTTCACGCTCTCGCTCGTGGGCAAGCTCGACAAGGAGTAGCCCGCGCCGGCGCGGCCGGGCCCCGGGGCCCGGCCGCCCGCGTCCTGAAACCGGGGCGCCGCGCGGCGGCGCGCCCTGACACTCATCACCCAACGAACGCGAGGTAGATCACATGGCTGGAATGCGCGTCTTCATGAAGATCGAGGGCATGCCGGGCTCGTCGCTCGAGAGCAACCGCGCCGACTGGTGCGACATCCGCGGCTTCAACCACGAGCTGAAGTACCCCTACGACATGGCCCAGGGCCGCGGCACGGGCTCGCCCACGCACGGGGCGTGCACGATCCTCAAGGAGATCGACAAGGCGTCGCCGAAGCTCTACGAGGCGCTGGCGAAGAACCTCAAGGTCACCAAGGTCGAGCTCGAGTTCGAGCGCGACAAGCCGGGCGACGGCTCGACCGAGATGTACTTCAAGATCGTGCTCCACGAGTGCCGCGTGATCTACGCGCGCCCGCACATCCCGGCGTTCAAGGACCGGGACCCGGACATGCCGCTGCACCTCGACGAGATCGGGTTCGGCTACCGGAAGATCGACTGGGAGTGGCTGTCGGGCGGCAAGCTGCCGACGACGTTCGACTTCACGAACCAGAGCTCGTAGCGGAATCGGAATTCGCGGGGAGCCCGGCGGGCTCCCCGCGAATTCCGAGGTGCGGGGGCGCGCGGCCCGAGCGGTCGCGCGCCCCGCGCCAAATGGGCCCTGGCGAGCGCGGGAGGGGGCGCGGCCCCCTCCCTCCGTTCTTCCCTTGCCCTCGCCCTTGCCCTTGCCCTTGCCCTCCCTTCTTCCTCTTCCCTTCTTCCCCTCCCCCTCCCCTCCGAGGCCCCCGTGCCGCACGAGCTGACGATCCTCGAGCGCCTGCGGCTCGGTCGCTCCGCGACGGCCGCCTCGTCGGTCGAGGACGTGGACCTGCTCCTGCGCTCGATCGAGGCCAACCTCGGCCGGCTGCTCAACGCGCGCGAGGGGAGCGCGGTCGCGCGGCCCGACTACGGCATGCCGCCGCCCTCGGAGATCGTGCACGCCTTCCCGCGCGCGGTCACGCGCGTGCAGCGGCACGTCAAGGACCTGCTCGAGCGGTTCGAGCCGCGCCTGCGCGACGTCTCGGTCACGCACCTCGAGAACGAGCAGGACAAGCTCTCGCTGCGCTTCCAGATCCAGGCCCGGCTCGCGACCTCGCCCTCGGCCATGTGGGTCAGCTTCGCGCTCCGCTTCGACCCGTCCGGTCGGGTCACCCTCCGCCGGTAGCGAGGCGCCGTGGCGTTCCACAAGTACTACCAGGACGAGCTCGCCTACCTGCGGGAGCTGGGGCGCGACTTCGCGCGCAAGCACCCCGCGTCGGCCCGCTGGCTCGAGGAGGCGGGGACCGACCCCGACGTCGAGCGGCTGCTCGAGGGGTTCGCGTTCCTCACCGGGAAGCTGCGCGAGAAGCTCGACGACGAGCTGCCCGAGCTCACGCACGCGCTCGTCGAGCTGTTCTGGCCGCACCTGCTCCGCCCGCTCCCGGCCGCGACGATCGTCCAGTTCGCGCCCACGCCGAAGGCCCAGGGCAAGCCGGTCGTGGTCGAGCGCGGCGTCGAGGTCGCGTCCACGCCGGTCGACGGGACCGCGTGCACGTTCCGGATCGCCTACCGGACGGCCGTCACGGCGCTCTCGGTCACCGAGCTCGAGGTCGGCCCCGCGTCGTCGCCGTACCTCCGGCTCGGGCTCGCCTGCGCCGCGCCGGCGACGCCGGGGAAGCTCGGGCTCGAGGCGCTGCGGCTCCACCTCGCGGGCGACGCGCTCGCGGCGCGCTCGCTGCGCCTGTGCCTGCTCCGCCACGTGAAGCGCGTCGTCGCGCGCGCGCCCGGGCAGGACCCGGTCGTCCTCGCGGGCGCCGAGGTGCGGCCGGTCGGGTTCGGCGCGGACGAGGCGCTCCTGCCCGCCCCCGAGGGCACGCACCCGGGGCTGCGGCCGGTGTGGGAGCACGCGGCCTTCCCGGCCAAGTTCTCGTTCGTCGACGTGACCGGCCTGGGCGGGCTCGCCCGCCTCGGCGCGGCCGCGCGGTTCGAGCTCGTGTTCGAGCTGGCGCACCTGCCCAACGACATGCCGCCCGTGACCGCGGCGAACGTGCAGCTCCACTGCGCGCCCGCGGTGAACCTGTTCGCGCACGACGGCGCGCCGATCGCGCTCGACCCGGCGCGGGCCGAGCACCGCGTGCGCGCGCAGGGCGACGACCCGCGGCACCACGAGGTGTGGTCGATCGACCGCGTCACGGGGCTCGTGCAGGGCGAGGCCCAGCCGCGCGTCTACGCGCCCTTCCTCTCGTTCGGGGTGCGCGACGGCGGGCCGCTGTGGGCCGCGCGGCGGCGCATGTCCCCGGTCCTCGAGGGCACCGAGGTGTGGCTCTCGCTGCCCGGGCGGACCCCGGCCGACCACGCGCGCGCGGAGACGCTCTCGCTCGAGCTGACCTGCACGAACCGCGGGCTGCCGACGGGGCTCGGGCTGGGCGACGTGTGCAAGCCGACCTCGACGACGCCCGCGACCGTGACGTTCAGGAACGTCACCGCGCCCTCGGCGCCGGTCCCCCCGCCGCTCGAGGCCGACCTGCTCTGGGACCTGCTCTCGCACCTCTCGCTCCACTACACGACGCGCGCCCGCGCCGACCGCCTGGCCGAGCTGCTCCGGATCTACGACTTCCGGGCCCTGACGGACCGGCAGGCCGCGCTCGCCCTGCGCCGCCGGCAGGAGGGGCTCCTCGAGGCGAAGGCCGAGCCCGCGAGCAAGGTCGTGGGCGGCGCGATCACGCGCGGCGTGCTCACGCGCCTGCTCGTCGACGAGGAGCGGCTCGGCGGCGAGGGCGAGGCGCTGCTCCTGGGCGACGTCCTGAGCGAGGTCCTCGCCCACACCGTCACGCTGAACGCCTGGAGCGCGCTCGAGGTCCGCGGCAAGAAGTACGGCGAGGTCCACCGCTGGCCCGCCCGCGCGGGCGCGCGGATCGTCGTGTGAGCGTCGCGTCCGAGGGAGGGGCCCCCCCGCCGCCCCCCCCGCCGCCCCCCCCGCCCCCCCCGGCCCCCCCCGGCCCGCGG
>JANJTH010000811.1 GCA_024711205.1 Planctomycetota bacterium
GCGCGGGCCCCCGCGCCCCGGGGCGGGGCGGCCCGCGTGCGCTATGCTCCCCGCGTGATCGACCTGCGGCGGGTCCTCTCGGGCGGCGCGCGGCGCCGGCGCGCCTGCGCCGCGGGCCTCCTCGCGCTCGGCGCGGCGCTCTGGGTGCCGGGGCTCGGGGCGCAGGACGCGCGGGTCGCGCTGCGCGTGTGGACCCTGCGGCTCCCGGGGACCGAGCTCGGGCTCGACCTCACCGACCTCGACCGCGACGGGCGGGTCGACCTCGCGATCGCCCACATGGCCGCCCCGGCCGGGCACGCGCGGGCCGTGTCGCTGTTCCTCCAGGGCCCGCGCGGCGACCGCTTCCCGCCCGAGCCCGCGGGGACCTGGCCGGTCCCGCCCGACGCGTGCGCGTACGCGGCCGGCGACCTCGACCCGGCCCCGGGCGGCGAGCTCCTGTTCCTCTGCCCCGGGCGCGTCGTCGTCCTCCGGCGGCCCGCGGGCGCCGCGGGCTGGGGCGCCCACGAGCTCGTCGAGGTCGCGCGCGTCGAGGGCTTCTTCGACTACCCCGAGGGCGGCGGGCTCCCCGTGTGGGACCTCGTGCTGGACCTCGACGGCGACGGGCTCCCCGAGGTGCTCGTCCCGGTCCGCGAGGGCTACCTCCTGCTCGCGCGGGCGGCCGACGGCCCGCTCGCGGCGCGCGGGCTCCTCGAGGTCCCGCCCTCGCTCCGCTTCGGGCCGGCGTTCGAGGGGCAGCTCCTGAACCGGTTCCTCACCTCGACCTCGCGCCTGCGCCGCCTCGTCCCGATCGACCTCGACGGGGACGGGCGGCGCGACCTCGTGGCCTACCGCGAGCGCGGGCTGGCGCGCTTCCTCCAGCGCCCCGACGGGTCGTTCCCGCGCCGGCCCGACCGCGAGGAGCCGCTCCGGACGGTCTCCGCCGCGGCGGGGCGCGCCCCCGAGGGGAAGGGGAGCGACCAGGCGTTCGACGACGTGCGCCTCGACGTGACCGACTGGGACGGCGACGGCCGGGCCGACCTCGTCGCGCTCCGGACCGTGGGCGAGCTCGGGCTGTTCGAGTCCCTCCGCACGCAGGTCATCCTGATCCGCGGCCGCGCCGACGGCGGGTTCGACGAGGCGACCCCGGCCGCGGTGATCCTGCTCAAGGGGGTCGCGGGCGACCCGGTCTTCGCCGACTGGGACGGCGACGGCGCGCGGGACCTGATCCTCTCGAGCTACCGGGTCGACATGTTCACGAACGTGAAGCGGGCCCTGTTCGACTCCATGTCGATCGAGTACCAGATCCACCTCCGCCGGCCCGGGGCGGCGCCGTACGCGCCCGACCCCGACCACCGGCTCGACGTCGCCGTGCCGCTCGAGGCGCTCGAGAAGCGCGGCGGCATGGTCCCGGTCGAGCTGCGGGCCGACGTCGACGGGGACGGGATCCGGGACCTCGTGCGGCGGGCCCCCGAGGGCGGGCTCGAGGTCCACCTCGGCCGCATCGAGTCGCCCCTGTTCGGCGCGAAGCGGCTCGGCTTCGACATGGACCGGCCCCTGCGCGTCGGGCTCGACCGCGGGGAGCCGCCGCGCGTCGTCGACCTCGACGGCGACGGGCGCGACGAGCTGATCCTCGAGCCGCACGGCGGCGACGACCCGCGGACGCGGGTCGTGCGGATCGTCGGGACGGACGGGTGAGCCCCCGGCGGTCGGGGGGCGCGGGGCGGCGCGCGGGGCTCGGGGCGGCCGGCGCGGCGCTCGCCGCCGCGCTGCTCGCGGGCGGGCCCGGGCAGGCGCCGGCCGGGCCGCCGCCCGAGCTCGCGCTCGAGCGCTGGGACCTCGAGGTCGGCGGGCGCGTCACCGACGTCGTGCCGATCGACGTCGCGGGCAACGGGCGCAAGGACCTGCTCGTCGTGCGCGGGCGCGAGGCGCTCGTGTTCCTCCAGCGCGACGACGGCGGGTTCGCGGCCGAGCCGAACCAGCGCTTCCGGTTCCATCCCCGGTCGGTCCTGTTCGACGCGGGCGACCTCGACGGCGACGGGCGCGACGAGGTCGTGCTGCTCCTGCCCGACGGGCTCCACGCCTACCGCGCCCGCCCCCGCCCCGACGGGCGCGCCCTGTTCGGGCTCCGGCCCGAGCGCGTCGCGGCCTGCCCGTCGTTCCTGACCCGGCCCGACCCGGAGGAGGTGCGCAAGAAGGACCTCCTGCGCGACCTCGACGGCGACGGGCGGCTCGACGCGATCGTGCCCCGCCAGGACGGGTTCTCGCTCCTCCAGGGCGACGGGAAGGGCGGGTTCGCGGCGCCGGTCGTCCTGCCGGCGCCGCCCTCGGCCGCGCTGAACGTCGGGCAGGCCCGGCTCTCGAGCCAGCTCTTCGCCTCGTACTGGTTCCCGAACCCGAACGCGCTCGACTGGGACGCCGACGGCCGGCGCGAGCTCGTGCTCGCGCGCGAGGGCGTGGTCGAGGTCTACCGCGGCGCGGCCCCGGGCACCTTGCCGACGGCCCCCGCCGGGGCCCACGCGATCCCCGACCAGCGCCAGCTCAACCTGAGCGTCGAGAACCCGTTCGAGCTCGACTTCACGACGCCGCTCGTCCTGCGCGACCTCGACGGCGACGGCCGGTGCGACGTGGCCTCGACGCACGTGGGGCAGGGGATCACGCGCCTGTTCTTCAACACCGAGGACCCGGCGGCGGCGCTCGCGACGCCGCGCGCGACGATCCGGGCCAAGGGCGTCACGTTCCTGGCCTTCTTCGTCGACCTCGACGGCGACGGCCTCGACGACCTGTGCCTGCCGCGCATGGACAAGATCGGCGTGTGGAGCATCCTCAAGGCGCTCGTCACGCGGAGCGTCCCGGTCGAGATGCTCGTCTTCTACCAGCGCCCCGGGCCGCAGCCCTTCGCGGACGAGCCCGACCGGGTGCGCGCGCTCGACATCCCGCTCTCGATCCAGAGCGGCGGCGAGCGGGGCATGCGCTTCGGCACGACGATCATCGCGACGCTCGACGGGGACCTCGACGGCGACCGCCGCCGGGACCTCGTGCTCCGGACCGCCCGCGACGAGCTCGGCGTGTGGCTCGGCCGACCCGGGCGGACGATGGACGACGCGCCGACCGCGCGCGTGGCGATCCCCGACGTCGAGCCGTTCCGGTTCGTGCTCACGCAGACGGCCGACCTCGACGGCGACGGCCGCGACGAGGTGCTCCTGCGCTACCAGTCGTGGGACCGCGACGCGGACCGGCTCTCGGTCGTGCGCGCCCGGCGCGGGCCGTGAGCGGCGCGGAGGGGCCGGCCCCGGGGGTCCCTCCGGAGCGCGGCCGCCCGGACCCCGACGGTGGGTGGAGCGGGCCCGACCCGGACCCCGACCCGGCCGTGGGCTCCCCCGAGGGGGCCGGCGCGGCGCCGCTGCCCCTCCTGGCCCTCGCCTGGTTCTTCGGCCTCGACGGGGTCGAGCGGCTGGCCGAGGTCGCGCGCCACCTGTGGGCGGCCCGGGGCCCCGCGGGCCCGCCCGCCACGCTCACGGGCGAGGTCAACCTGCCCCTGATCGGCCTGTGGGGCCTGACCGACGGGCTCCTCGTCGTCCTCCTGCTCGTGCGGGCGCCCCTGGCCCGGCTCGTGACCGGGGGCTTCCTCGCCTTCCACGCCGCCCACCTGGCCTGGCTGTTTGCGGTACGATACCCCGAGGTATGGCTCTACGCGGGCGCAGGGGGACGGCTGCGGCTGGTCGCGACGGTGGCGATCGACGCCCTCTTCGTGGCCTGGCTCCTGGGGCCCGGCGCGGCCCGCGCGCTCGCGCCGCGGTGAGCCCGGCTGCCCGGCCCGGGCCGGGGTAGGCCGCCCGTGCCGCGGCAGGCCGACCGGCTGTTCCTCAAGCTCGCGGTCCAGCGCGGCGCGCTGACCCAGCAGGACTCCGACGACGTGTGGGAGGAGCTGCTGCGGCTCGAGGAGGAGGGCTCGCCGACGAAGGCGCGCCACCTCTGCCTCGAGCTGGGGTTCATCGACGAGGCGCTCGGCAGGCAGCTCAAGGACGAGACGCGCGCGCACCTCGAGCGCAAGGAGCGCGAGGTCCACGCCGACTCGCGGCTCGACCGCCGGATCGCCGGGTTCGAGCTGCTCGAGCGGCTCGGGTCGGGCGCCATGGGCGTCGTGTTCAAGGCCCGGCACCTCGGGCTCGCCAAGCTCGTCGCGCTCAAGGTGCTCAACCCGGAGCTCGCGCTCGACGGCCGCTACGTCGACCGCTTCCTCCAGGAGGCGCGCGTCGCGGCCGAGCTCGACCACCCGAACATCGTGCGCGCGTTCGACGTCGGGCAGAAGGGCGACGTCCACTACATCGCGATGGAGTTCGTCGAGGGCAAGACGGTCAAGGAGCTGATCGAGCGGCGCGGCAAGCTCGACGAGCAGGCCGCGACCGAGATCGTGCTCCAGGTCGTCGACGCGCTCCGCCACGCGCACCAGCGCTCGCTGATCCACCGCGACATCAAGCCCGCGAACATCATGATCACGCGCGACGGGCAGGCGAAGGTCCTCGACCTGGGGCTCGCGAAGCGCACGGACGTCGACAACGGGCTGACGGCCGAGGGGCGGGCGATCGGGACGCCCTACTTCATGGCGCCCGAGCAGGCGCTCGACAAGGGGGCCGACTACCGGGCCGACATCTACGCGCTCGGGGCCACGTTCTTCAACATGGTCACGGGCGAGAAGCCCTACCAGGCCGGCACGCCCGTGGCCGTGATGAACATGCACCTGAAGGCGCCGATCCCGGACGCGCGCGCGCTGAACCCGGCCGTGTCCGAGGGCCTCTCGCGGGTGATCAAGAAGATGCTCGCGAAGCGGCCGGCCGACCGCTACCAGGACCACGACGCGCTCGCGGGCGACCTCGAGGCCGTGCTCGGCGGGCTCATGCCGGCGCTCTCGAGCGGGGCCCCCCCGGCGGGGCTCGACGTGATCGCGTCCCGGCCCCAGGCCCGCGCGCGCAGCACCCGCGAGGTCCCGACGCGGGGGGGCGGGTTCCCCGTGGTCGCGGCCGCGGCGGCGCTGTGCCTGCTCGTGGGCGGCGGGCTGGCGGTCCGGGCCTGGCGGTCCGACGCCCAGAAGCCCCCGCCGCCGGTCGCCCCGCTCCCGCAGGTGGACGACGAGAAGGTCGAGCGCGAGCGGGCCGCGACCGCGCTCCTCGCGGACGTCGACCGCGGCGGGGGCGCGCGCGGGCGCGCGCAGGCCCGGAGCCTGCTCGACGTGGCCGAGCGCTTCCCCGAGACCGAGGCCGGCCGGCGCGCGCGCGCCGACGCGGAGGCGCTCCTCCGCTCGCTCGACGAGGACGAGCGGACGGCCGTGGACGCGCGGCGCGCGGCGCTGCGCCGGCAGGCGGCCCAGGGCCAGCGGCTCGAGGCGGCGCGCGGCCTCGAGGCCCTCGCGAAGACGGTCGAGGCGGGCGGGCTCCGCCAGGAGGTCGATGCGGAGGCCGTGGCCCTGCGGCGCGCGCTCAAGGAGGAGGCCGACCGGATCGCCGTCGCCGCCGAGGGGCAGTTCACGCAGGGCGACCCGGCGGGGGCCGCGGCGACCCTGCGGGGCGCGCTGGAGCTCGTCGAGCCCGGGCCGGGGCGGGACCAGGTGACGCAGCAGATCGACGCCTACGCGGGCGCGGCCGCGCGCAAGGAGGCGGAGGAGCGCGAGGCGCGCGCGCGCGCCGACGCGGAGGCCGACGCCGCCGAGGCGGGCCGCGTCGACGACCTCGTGCGCGCGCTGCGCGAGCAGGTGCGCGGCGGGGACCTCCCGGGCGCGCTCGAGCGCGCCC
>JANJTH010000848.1 GCA_024711205.1 Planctomycetota bacterium
GCGGCGCCGGCAAGTGACCCGCGGGCCCGCCGGCGCGGATCGCCGCCCGGGCCCGCGCGGGGTCCTCGCGCTCGCGCTCGGGCTGGCGCTCGGAGCCTGCACGGTCACCGGATGCGCGGTGGGCGCGGGCGCCGCGCCCGACCCGGCCCCGGACGAGGCCGGGCAGGCCTCGGCCGTCGACGAAGCGGCCGCCGACCGGGCCGGGGCCGCGCCCGGGCCGCGCGCGGCCGCCGCGCGCGACGACGCGTCGGCGCTCGGGGTGGGCGGGGTCGTCGTCGACCTGGCCCTGGTGGACGTCGAGGGCAGGACGCACTCCGTCACGAGCCTCCTCGGCGACCGCGACGCGCTCGTCGTGCTGTTCACGACGCTCGAGTGCCCGGCCGCGCGCCGCTGGGCGCCGGACTTCCCCGACCTCGCGCGCCGGCTCGGCCCGCGCGTGGGCGTCGTCGTCGTCGACCCGGCGCTCGGCGACGCGGCGCCCGACCTCGCGGCCCGCGCGGCCCGCGACGGGTGGCCCGGGCCCGTGTTCCTCGACCCGCCCGGGTTCACCTGGACCGAGGCGCTCCGGGCCGAGCGCACGACCGAGGCCTTCGTGCTCGACCGCGCGCGCAGGCTCCGCTACCGGGGCGCGCTCGACGACCGCGTGGGCGTCGGCTACGTGCGCGCCGCGCCCCGCGCGCGCTGGCTCGAGGACGCGGTCGCGGCCGTGCTCGCGGGCCAGGACCCGCCGGTCGAGGCGACGAGCGCGCCGGGCTGCGCGATCTCGCGGCCGCCTCGCCCCGCCGGCGGCTGAGCGCCCCGGGCGCGCGCGGTCGGCTACCTCTTCTTCGCGGGCAGGCTCCCGCGCTTCTCGAGCAGCGCGATCCCCTGCGCGCCGTGCTCGCGCACGAACGCGATCGCCTCGGGCCCGTGCTTCTTCACGAGCTCGAGCCCCCGCGCGCCGTGCTCGCGCACGAACGCGATGACCTCGGGCCCGTGCTGCTTGACCAGGTCGACCACGACCGGCCCGTGCTTCTTCACGAGGTCGACGAGCTCGGGCCCGTGCGTCTTGACGAGGCGCGCGGCCTCGCCGCCGGCGGCCTTGAGCGCCTCGAGCGCCTGGGGCCCGTGCTGCTTGAGCTTCGCCCACACGTCGTCGAGCGTCACGCGCCCTCCTCTGCCCCGTTTCTGGATCGTGCCTCCCCCGACGGCGTCGCGCCAGGCCTGCGCGACGTTGCGCCGGCCCCGCGCACGTGGGAGCCTCGCGCCCCTCGAGAGGAGCCCCCGATGAGCGCGACCGAGCCGACGCCCGAGCAGGGCTGCATGCCAGCGCAGCCGACCGACGAGCACGCGTGGCTGCGCCACATGGTCGGCGAGTGGAGGATCGAGAGCGAGTGCCTCGGCGTCCCCGGCATGCCGCCGTTCAAGTCGACCGGCTCGGAGACCGCGCGCATGCTGGGCGACCTGTGGCTCGTCGCCGACGGCCGCGGCGAGATGCCCGACGGCGCGGTCGGGTCCTGGCGCCTCGCGCTCGGCTTCGACCCCGGCCGGGGCAAGTTCGTCGGCTCGTGGGTGGGGTCGATGATGACCTCCATGTTCGTCTACGAGGGCCTGCTCGACCCGGACGGGCGGGCCCTGCCGCTCATGACCGAGGGGCCGAGCTTCGCGGGCGACGGGGCGACCGCGCCCTATCGAGACAGCTACGAGCGCGTCAGCGACGACGAGCGCGTGCTGCGCTCCGCGTGCCTGGGCCCCGACGGCCGGTGGACCGAGTTCATGGTCGCGCGCTACCGGCGCGTCCGTTAGCGCAGCAGCGGCCGGAGGAGGAGGAGCACGTCGTCCGGCGTCTGCGGGCGGCGCTCGGGCTCCTTCTGGAGCAGGCGCTCGAGGACGCGCTCGGCGAGGAGCGGGACGGTCGGCTGGTAGGCCGTGACCCTCGGGATCGGGCTGCGCAGGTGCTTCTCCATCACGTGCGCGGCGTTCTTCCCGTCGAACGGGTACTCGCCCGTGAGCAGGTGGAAGAAGGTCACGCCGAGCGCGTAGATGTCGTAGCGGATGTCCGGGACGCCCGGCGCGCGGATGTACTCGGGCGCCATGAAGTAGGGCGTCCCGAGCACGTCGTCGGGCGACGTGATCGCGGCCGTGTCGCGGATCTTGACCAGGCCGAAGTCGATCAGCTTGACCTCGCCGGCGGCCGTGATGACGACGTTCTCGGGCTTCACGTCGCGATGCACGAGCCCGAGCGAGTCGAGCGCGGCGAGCGCGCGCGCGATCTCGGCCACGTAGCGGGCGGCGCGCTTCGGCTCCATGGGCGCCTCGCGGTCGGCCAGGTCCTTGAGCGTGCGGCCCTCGACGAGCTCCATCGTGAAGTAGTAGCGGCCCTGGTAGGCGCCGACCTCGTAGAAGCGCACGACGTTGGGGTGGTTGAGCCGCGCGATCGCGGTCGACTCGCGGAAGAAGCGGGCCACCGCCTCGGCGTTGTCGTGCATGTCGCGCGGGAGGACCTTGAGCGCGACGTGGCGCTCGAGCGCCAGGTCCCAGGCCTTGTAGACCGTCCCGTAGCCGCCGCGGCCGAGCACGCCGCGCACGTCGTAGCGGCCGAGGTTCGCGCGCAGGTCCTCGGGCTCCTCGTCGTCGACGAGGAGCCGGCCGTCGTCGGAGATCTCGATCGGGTCGACCCCGTGCTCGTCGTAGGCGACGAGGCCGAAGCGCTGCACGAGCAGGCGCTCGACCTTCGCCTTGAGCGCCTGCTTGTCGACCGGCTTGACCAGGTAGTCGTCGGCGCCGGCCTCGAAGGTCTGGATGATCCGGTCCTCGTCGCCCGGGTCGAATAGCACGAGCACGGCCGGGGCCTGCGTGCGGACGGCGGTCTGGGTCTCGCCCTTGCCGGCCGGGGCGTGGCGCTCGATGAGCTCGCTCGGGCGCGGCTGGCGGCCGAACAGCACGTTCGTGTCGACCACGAGCACGTCGGGCCGGCTCTTGGCGGCCGCGCGCAGGCCGCCGTCGTCGGGCCACGGCCGGCCGAAGCCTCGGATGTCGTGGTCGCGGTCGAGCGCGCCCACCACCTGGGCGCGGGTCTCGGGGTCGTCCGAGAGCACGACGATACGGGCCATGGGCGGAGGTCCTCCCCCGGGCTTATCGGTCCCTGCGCCGGGCGCCTGAAGCCCCTCCGGCGCGCGGTGGACCCGGGCGGGCCGGGGGTTGCGCTCGGCCGCGCGGGGCTCAGGGCGGCGCCAGGACCACGTCGAGCCCGCCAGGCGCCGGCAGGTCGACCTCGACCCGGAGCGGGCCCAGGTCGCTCCAGCCCGCGAGCACGTAGCGGCCCGGGGCGTACCAGGGGAGCCGCGCGCCGGTCCGGGCCCCGAGCTCGGGGAGCGCCGCGAGGCGTCCGTGGGCGTCGGCCCAGAACTGGACGGCGGCCTCTCCCCAGCGCTGGCGCGGCGAGGCGCCCCAGGCGGCGCCGCCCTGGCGGAGCGGGGGTTGGGCCTCGAGCCAGGCGGGGTAGAGCCACGCGGCGCCGCGCAGCGCCTGCTCCCTGGGCAGGCCGGCGGGCACGCGCCAGCGGACGGCCAGGGTTTGCGCGGGGGGGAGGAGCGCGACGTCGCCCGGGAGTTCGACGTCGCCGAGCCAGGCCAGGTCGATCAGCACCGCCCAGCGCCCGGCGTGCGCGCCGCCCGTCACGAGGCCGTCCGTGGGGTCCGGGATCGAGGCGACGACCGTGCAGGCGTGCCCCGGCGTCCGGCATACGAGCTGGGCGAGCGGGACGAAGTCGGCCAGGGGGCGGGGTGGGAGGCGCAGCGTGAACGGGCCGATCTCGGGGAGCGCGCGGCGATGCTCGCCGTGGCCAGGGACCACGCCCAGGTCCACCTCGACGGCCGGCGTCCCGGTCTCGCGCAGCCAGGCCAGGTCGGGGCTGGCCGTCGCGTCGACGAGGGCCGTGACGCCGAGCGCCCCCGCGCGGGCCTCACCCTCGAGTCGGCCGCGCGCATCGGTCGCGAGGATCTGCTGCGCGAGGTGGGGTGGTTCGCCCGGGGTCACCGTGGGCCCTCCGCTGGCCTCGCGCAGGATCAGGACGAGCGAGTCGACCGGGGCCCCCGCCGGGGTCGTGACCTCGAGCGCGAAGGCGCGGGCCTCGGGGGCCTCGAGCCGGAGCGCCCGCGCCTCGCCAGCGGCGAGTCGGAGGCGCCGCCGCGTCGCCCCGAACGCCAGCTCGTACCCACCGGCCGGGAGCCGGGCCCAGGTCAGGACAGCCTCCTCGGGTGGGGGGGCGCCGGCTTCCGGAACGTCGATCTGTGCGATGACGAGGCGGTCGTCGCCCGCGACCGCCTGCGCGTCGAGGGCGTCCTGGAGCCCCACCGGGACGTCGAGCGCGACGAGCCGGGGGCGGAGGTCCGGGACCGCCGGGTAGCGGACCTCGAGGCTGGCCTCGGGCTCGAGGTGGACCTCGAGCCAGGTGGCGCCGCCGGGCCACGCGGTCGCGACGGCCAGGCCGGGCGCGGCCACGCGGATCGCGAGCGTCAGCCTCGGGCCGACGCGCGCCGAGGACGAGCGCTCGAGCCGGAAGCGACCCTGGGCGTCCGTGTAGGCGCGCGCGAAGCTCGCCTCGAGCGGGGGGGTGGGCCGCGCGGAAGGGGCGGCCCACGTCACCTCGGCGCCCTCGACCGGGGCGCCGTCACGGCGCCGACGGACGACGCCCTCGACCGCCGGGACGGTCTCGGGGAGGTCGCTCTCGAAGGAGAAGCTCGACTCCCCGGGGGGGCGCGCCGCGTCGCGGAGCCAGCGCCGGATCCAGGCGCCCAGCGGGTCAGCCTCCGCGTCCTGATCGGGGTCCAGCTCCTCGTCCTCGAACGTGGACGCCGGCGTAGCCCCCTCGGGCTCGAGGGCGGGGGCGGGCGCCGCGGCCACACGCTCGCCGGAGGGGGCGCCGTCGTGGGCCTCGGCGCCAGCGCGCGCCGGCCCGCCCGGGCCGCGAGTCGGCGCCGGGGGGGCCACGGCGCCGGCGAGCCGCGGTGCGCCGTCGTCGTGGCCAGCCTCGGGCGCGAGCACGCGCCACGCGCCGAGCGCGAGCAGGCCCACGAGGACCAGGCCCAGGAGGGCGGCGACCTCCGCGCGCTTCGACCTCAACGGGGCCCCTCCTCGTGCTCGCGCGCGGCGGTGGCCGCGAGGACCTCGTCGAGGACACGCGGCCCGGCGCCTCCGGGTTCCACCCGCGGCCCGGCGAGCCCGAGGACGAACCGCCAGTGGAGCGCGACGCCGGCCAGGATCCCGACGTGCCAGAGCTCGTGATGCCCGACGAGGCCCGGGAGGACGTCGGGCGGCTGGAGCACGAAGCACGCGGCGGCGAGGCCGAACGCGGCCCAGAAGGCGAGCAGCCAGCCGGTCGCGCGCGCCCCCCGGACGGCCACGAGCTTGGAGGTCGAGAGGAGGCCCACGACGCTCGCGAGCGCGTACGGGAGCACGGTCTCCCAGGGGGCGGTCGGGCGGAACCAGACGAGCTTCCACGCGGCGCCCGCCAGGGCGACGCCTCCGACGAGGCCGAGCGGCCCCCAGCGCCACGGGCCCTCGAGGGCGAGCAGGTGCGGGAGGACGAAGAACCCGGCCAGGAGCACCCAGACGGCCGCGTGATCGAGCCGCACGAGGAGCGCGGTCACCGGCGCCTCGGGGCCGAGCACCGCCAGGGCCAGGTGGAACAGCCCGCTCGTCGCGAGGAGGAGCACGACCGCGAGGACGTGGAGCGCGGCGCCGAGGCGCAGGCCGAGCCCCGACGAGAGCCGGCGGACGAGCGCGGGCCCGGCCGCGAGCGCGGCGAGCGCGCCGCCGAGGTGGAGGGCCGAGCTGACGAGATCGTGCAACGCCAGAGCCCCCCGTGACGAGCCACGAGGGTAGCCGTGTCCCACCCCGAGGACCAACGCACCAGGGCTCGACCCGCGGGCCTCACCCCGGCGGGAGGCCACGCGCATGGGGCGCGTAGGCTGGGACCGGGCGCGCGACGGGCGCGCGCCCGGGGCGAGGACGTGGAAGCAGCGAACGAACCCGCCTCGGCGCACGGCGGGGCAGGGCAGGGCGAGGCCCCAGGCCCCGGAGCGGCGGCGCGCGCTGCTCCGGCGCCGACCGCCGCCCCGGGCGCGCTGGCGTGGCTCGCGGCCCGCGCGCGGCTCGGCACGCCGGGCCGGCCGACGCCCGCGGTCGCCTGGGCGCTCCGCCGCGTGGTCGGCCCGGTCCTGCGCCTGCTCTACCGGCCGGCGTTCGAGCACCTCGAGCGCCTGCCGGCGAGCGGGCCGTTCCTGCTCGTCGCGAACCACTCGGGCGCCGGGCAGGCCGAGTCGGTGTGCCTCGCGCTCCTCTGGCTCGACCACCACCCCGACCGGCCGCTCGTCGCGTTCGCGCACCCGCTCGGCTTCCACCTGCCGGTCGTCGGCTGGTTCCTGCGGAGCGTGGGCGCGGTCCCCTCCACGCGGGCCCACGCGCTGGCCGCCCTCCGCGCCGGCCTGCCCGTGCTCGTGTTCCCGGGCGGCGACCACGAGGCGTTCCGCCCGCTCTGGGAGGCCTCGCGCGTCGACTTCGGGGGACGGCGCGGCTTCCTGGGCCTCGCGCGCGACGCGGGCGTCCCCGTCGTCCCGCTCGGGATCCGCGGCAGCCACCACACCGTGCCGATCCTCCAGCGCTCGCGCCTGCTCCCCTGGCTCACGCTCTGGCCGCGCCTGCTCGGGCTCAAGCGCCTGCCCCTGACCGTGCTCCTCGTGCTCCAGGCCGCCGCCGTGGCCGTCGTCGCGGGCCCCGCCCTCGGGCCGCTGCCCACGCTCGGGCTCGTGTGGGCCTCGCTCCACAACCCGATCGCCTACCTCCTCCCGATCCTGCCCGGCCGGATCCGCTACGCGTTCGGCGCGCCCCTCGTACCCGAGGCCCTGTTCGGGCCCGACGACCCGGACCCGCTCCCGCGCGCCTACGCCGCGGTCGAGGGCGCCGTGCAGGGCCTCGTGCGCCCGCCGCGCTGAGCGGGCGCGCTACTCGCCGCGCTCGGCCGCGGGCGCCTTCGCCTGCTTCGCCGCCCAGGCGAAGGCCTCGGCGGCGCGGCGGGCCTTGC
Source organism: Planctomycetota bacterium (assembly GCA_024711205.1). Taxonomy (GTDB): domain Bacteria; phylum Planctomycetota; class J058; order J058; family J058; genus JANJTH01. The sequence continues at coordinate 7,064 of JANJTH010000848.1, forward strand.
CCGCGACGGGCAGCCAGGCGGGGACGGGCGAGAGGAAGTCGAAGTGGAGCGCGAGGCGCCCGGGGCCCCAGGTCGCGGCGTCGTCCTTCAGCTTGGCCTTGAGGTCCTGCGCGTGGCTCCAGGGGCCGCCCATGCCGACCTCGCGCGCGACCTGCTCGAGGCGCGCCGCGTCGGCCTCGATCCCGGCGCGGACGTCGGGGACCCGCGCGTCGTCGACGACGACGGTCACGCGCCAGGCCTGGAGCGGGACGACGAGGAGCGGCGCGAGGATCGCGTTGGGCAGCGGGCTCCAGCCGAACTCGACCGCCGCGATCGCGTCGTAGGGCACGACCGCGCTGCGCGGGCGGTAGTGCTCCCAGACGACGCGGAACCCGCGCTCGTTCGCGACGAGCGGCGGGGGCGCCTCGCGCGGCCCCTCGGCCTTGTAGCTCGCGGACAGGCGCACGATCCCCGGCGGCTCGCCCACGCCCCAGTGCGCGCGCGGGAGCTCGTTGGCGATCTGCTGGTACATCGCGCGCGGCTCCGCCTCCGCGGGCGCGACCGCGGGCGTGCGGCAGCCCGCGGCGCCGAGCGCGAGCAGGAGGCCCGCGGCCGCGTGCGCCGCCGCGCCGGGCGCTCG